>ONVR01000249.1 GCA_900321335.1 uncultured Eubacteriales bacterium
CAGGCCGGGAAGCAGCCGGGGCAGCAGCCCGTTTATCCCCCAGGCCGCCCCCGTCATCACAAACGTGCACAGGCCGGGCCGCAGGGTCACGCCCAGCAGGTCCACAGACCCCGGGAGCCTGCGCCGGATCAGAAGCAGATTTGCCCCGGCGATCACGCCGTAGCACAGCAGGGTGCCGACCGGCGCCCCCAGGATGCCGATCCGCCCCACCAGATGCCAGGAGGCCGCCACCTTCACAAGGCCGCCCAGGGGCACCGTGACCAGAGCCGCCCGCTCAAGCCCCCAGGCCTGAAGGATCGAGGTGGTCACCAGCTGCAGGCACACGAAATAGGAGGCAACAGCCAGAATCGACAGGATCACCGGCCCCTCTGCGCTGCTCTGCCCGTAGAGCAGCCCGTACAGGGTGTAGGCCGTCACACTCATGCCGAAGGCGACGGGCATGGCCAGCAGGTTGTTCAGCCGCAGGGCGGAGGTCATCAGCGCGCCGGCCTGTCTGCGGTTCCGTCTGGCCGCGGCGGCGGCGATGGCCGGCACGATGGCGACGGTGACGGGCACGATAAACAGGGCGCTGGGCAGATTGAACAGGGTCTGGGCCTTGGCGTACACGCCGAACAGGGCCTTGGCCCGGTCGTAGGAAATGCCGGGCCGCTGCTGCAGCCGGGCGTAGATGAGTTTGGTGTCCACCAGGGCGAAAACGCTCATGGCGGATGCCCCCAGCGCCACGGGAAAGCTGGTGTGCAGAAGCCTGCGGACCGTCTCCCGGATCCCGGCGGGCTCGTCTACGGTGTTGCGGAACAGCGGGGCGACGGCATCGGTGCGCCGCTTGTACCGGGCCATCAGAGGGATCGTCAGGGCGATCCCGGCGGTGGTGCCCGCCAGCGCCCCGGCGCACACCCTCTCCCCGGGGGCGCCCCGGTCCAGCAGCAGCCAGGCTGCGGTCAGGCCCACGGCCACCTTGCCCACAGACTCCACGATCTGGGACAGGGCCGTGGGGATCATGTTGCCAAAGCCCTGCAAGTAGCCCCGGTAGACGCTGTATACGCACACCAGCAGCACCGCGGGGGCCAGGACCCGGATCCCCGCGGCGGCCTCCGGCACCCCGACGAACCCGGCGATCTGCCGGGAAAACAGATACATCAGGGCGGCACCCAACCCGCCCAGAAACGTAAAAACAGGCATCGCCACCAGAAAATACCGGCGGACCTGGACGGGCCGCTCCTGTTCCGCTGCCGATGCCACAAGCCTGGACAGGGCCACCGGGATCCCCGCGGCGGCCACCGCCAGAAGGACGCTGTATACGTTGTAGGCGGCGGTGAAGATCCCCGTGTTTTCATCGCCGATCAGGTTTTGCAGGGGCACCTTGTAGAAAAAGCCGATCGCCTTCGTGGCGATGACGGCGGCGCTGAGAATGGCGGCGCCTTTCAGATACCCCTGTCTGGAAACGGATCTCATGGTTTACGACTGCCTTTCGCCGAGAATTTGAAGCTTGAACTTTCATTTTTTCTTAGCTTTTGTGCGGTCGTAATCCGTCATCTGTTAACATAAATTACGGGTATATACTGTGGATAAACCTGTGGATACTGTGCAAAACTTCCGTTTTTCAACGAATTTTTTCCGTGAACGGGAACTTGCAGCGGTAGTTTTATGTTAATCAGAACGGTTTTCTCGTTTTATCGTTTTTGCAACAAGCCCGGCATTTTTCCGTCACCGGGCGTTCTTCTTGAGCCGGATATCGTCCCCGTAAAAGGTCAGCCTGCGGTACTCCCCTTCCAGCCGGGAGAGGATCTGTGGCGAGTAGCGCGCCCGCATCTGGTCCATGGTCAGGTTGGAGTTGATGACGGTCCTTCTGCCCTCCAGCAGACGGGTGTTGATGATCTCGTACAGGGCGCTGACCGTAAAGGACGTGGTCATCTCCGTACCCAGATCGTCGATGATCAGAAGGTCGCAGTTCAAGATCCGGTGGGTCTCGTTTCTGGCCTCCTGAATATCCTCCTCGCTCTTGGAGAAGTGGGCCGTCTCGAACCGGGAGAATATGGCCTGGGCCGTGTCGTACACCACGGAATAGCCGCTCTCCGCCACCACCCGGGCGATACAGGCGGAAAGGAACGTCTTGCCCAGCCCCGTGCCGCCGTTTAAGAACAGATTGTACCGGTACTTGCCGAATTTCATGGCATACTGCAGGCAGTAGTCGTAGACGTACTCCATCTGCTGCCGGGGGTTGATCCCCGTCTTCGGGTCCGGCTTGTCGTCGTAGAGCATCAGATCGAAGTTGTCAAAGCTCTCGTTGCCGCCGGCCAGCAGACTGCTGAGCTCCTTGCGCTGCTCCTGGGCGTACAGCTCCATCAGACACCGGCAGGGCTTGCCGTCCACGAAACCCGTATCCCGGCACGTTTCACAGGCGTAGCCGTCGTCCAGGTAATCCTGAGGGAAGCCGGCCATGACCAGCTCGTACTCCCGGTCCTCCTGCAGGGCGAGATTTTCCTCGCTGATCCGCTCCACCGCCGCCTCGGCGCTCTCGCTGCCGCTGACCACGGCGGTAATGGCCTCCGCCGCCGTCTGGCGGATCCGCTGGTCGATCTGGCGGATCACCGGCGCCTTGGCGTAGACCTCCGCAGTGCGTCTGTTCAGCTCCGCCTGGCGGCGTCTTTTGTTTTCCTCAAGCCGATCTCTGGCTTTTCTGAGGACCTTTCCGTCCAGTGACAAGGCAAGTCCCTCCCTCACAATTCATTGTTATGTAGCGGCGAAAAAATTATTCCTTGTTCAGCTCCCGCAGCAGCCGCCGCATATGATCCCGCTCGGCATCGGCACTGCCGGCCTGGGCATAGGCCCCCGGCGTTCCGCTCTTCGGTCCTGCGGGCTGCTCCGCCGAGAGGATCTCCTCGGCTGTGTGCAGGCCCTTATCGTGCCAGGCGTTTAAGATGGAATTCATGTAGGGCCACGCCCGCCGCTCCGTCTTGATGATGGTCCTGTCGTAGGCGATCTCCACCGCGTCGGGGGTAAAGCCCTTTTCGATCCAGGAATCCACATACTGCCGCTCCGTGGGAGACAGCTCCCGGTCCCGGATCTGAAGCGCCCGCTTGATCTGCTCCATGGCGCTGCGGCGCTCCTCCCGCCGACGGATGTAGGTCTCCGCCTGCTCCAGGGTCACGATCTCCTCCCGCTCCCAGGTAAACGCCGTCTTTTCCACAAAGCGCATGGTGGGCCGCCGCCCGGGGCCGTATTTCCGTGTGGTCTCGCTGACGCAGTAGTTCACCAGCAGCAGGATCACCTCCGGCGGGAAGCCCAGCTCCCGGCGGATGCCGATGAGCTTCTCCACGTCGCTGGAGGACAGCTTCGTTCCCAGGGCCTCCTGGACGCTCTGCAAAAGGGTCCGGAAGGTCCCGTCCCGGTTCTCCCGGGCGATGTCCTGGATGGTGTAATTGGGCAGCTTGTCCTCCTGGTAGTGTGCCCGGGGAGCGTTCTGGCGCACAAGGCCCAGCTTGTCCAGCGTCCGGAGCGCCGCGCCGACCTCGCCCTCCGTCATGCGCAGGTCCTTGGCCGCCTGCCCTGCCGTGATCTCCCCCCTGTGCCGGAGGATGTACAGATACAGCAGCGCAGCGGAAGGATCGGCCGTCTGGATGAGCTGATCCACAGCAGCCGCGGACAGGGACACCCGCTCCTCACTGGGCAGTATGAACTTTTCCGATCCGCCGGCCATGGACGCGCCCCGCTTTCTTTTCTTTCGTTTTTCACAGGTTTCGACAGAGGTATTATAGCACGTAACCCGCCGGGGCACAATAAAGAAATCCCTTTTTGTAAAAACCTGTAAAAGCCCTGCAAACGCCCCGGCAGGCATATTGACAAAGGGATCGGAAAAAAGTAAAATAGTGGTGGACAAAAAGTCCGCCATCACGCTTAACGAAATCAGGAGGTAACGGTTATGTCAATTCTTGAAGGCTGCGAAGGCTCCACGAAGACCCCTGTGCTCGAGGAGAGAACATGTCCCCAGTGCGGTGAGATCATCGAGGTCTTTACCATGAGAGGGAGAATTACCGAGGATGCCGAATGTGAGTGCGGCTACGTACTCAAGGCTGAAGAGCAGTACGACCCCGCCATGCTCGAGAGAAAGGGCGAGGAGGCGTAAGCACGCCCGCAGACCCGTCCCATTCCGGGGACGGTGGGAACGTATAAAACAAAAGACGCCGCGTCCCATGGGACGCGGCGTCTTTGCCTTTGGGATGTGTTACAGCAGGGGCGAGACGATCCGCAGCAGCAGCTGGGCCACCCGCATGGGCACGGTCAGGCCGCTTCTGTACTTTTCCGTTACCTCCCGGCACTGGGGAAATACCCGGTCAAAATCCGCCCGAATCTCCCCCACCGTCTGGCAGTCGTAGAACAGACATCCGTTTTCAAAGTGGTGGTACAGACTTCTGAAATCCAGATTGATGGTGCCGCAGGTGGCAAGATCGTCGTCGCAGACGCACATCTTTCCGTGGCAGAAGCCCGGCGTATACTCAAAGATCCGCACGCCGTTCCG
>ONVR01000089.1 GCA_900321335.1 uncultured Eubacteriales bacterium
AGCGCCGCCAGAGTATCCATATCTGCTATGATCTGATCGGGTTCATCCCGCTGAGTGAATTGAAGAAACAGGAAATGGCATGACCCGAAGATCATGCCATTTCTAGAAAAACTATAAAACTTTCTTACGAGGGGCGCCCGCGCGGCACCGCCTTTTTTCTGTATCTTCGTGGTTTCGTAAATGAAGACCGGGATCGTAGCCATCCGGATGAAATCGCACCGGTCCGCTTTACGAATTACTGCCGCGGCTCAGGCCATCTCCTGGGCTTTGTCGATATCCTCCGGCAGAATGGTCATCAGATCCTCCTTGGAGGGCGTTTCCATGGTGCTGATGCGGTTGGAGTGAACGGAGACGATGTTTTCAAAGAAATTGCGCACGTCGCGGGCGTTGCCGAAATTCTCGTCCCGGGTGGCGTACAGGTCGGCGAAGTGTTTTTTCGCGTCGTCCTCCGCGTCCGGGCTCAGGGTGTACTGGTTTTTCCGGCACTGGAGCATGAAAATTTCAAACAGCTCGTCGCCATTGTAGTCGTCGAACATGAAGTAGCGGTTGAAGCGGGACTCCAGACCGGGGTTGGAGGAGATGAATTTCTCCATGAGATCCTCGTACCCCGCCACGATGACCACCAGGTCGTCCCGGTGATCCTCCATGGCCTTTAAGAGGGTCTCAATGGCCTCGTGGCCGAAATCGTTGCCGCTGTCGCTGTTGGCCAGGGCGTAGGCCTCGTCGATAAACAGCACGCCGCCCAGGGCCTTTTTGACGACCTCGTCGGTCTTGATGGCCGTCTGGCCCACAAAGCCCGCCACCAGACCGGACCGGTCCACCTCCACGAGCTGGCCCTTGCTGAGCACGCCGATGGCGGCGTAGAGCCCCGCGATGAGCCGGGCCACCGTG
Organism: uncultured Eubacteriales bacterium; assembly: GCA_900321335.1. Taxonomy (GTDB): domain Bacteria; phylum Bacillota; class Clostridia; order Oscillospirales; family Oscillospiraceae; genus RUG678. The sequence continues at coordinate 892 of ONVR01000089.1, forward strand.
GTCTTGCCCGTGCCGGGGTTGCCCATAAAGACCATGTGCAGGGAGATGGGAGGCACCGACAGCTCGTTTTCCTGCCGGAGCTTGCGCACCTTTACCAGATTGATCAGGCTCTTGACGTTCTCCTTGACCTTCTCCAGGCCGATCAGGCTGTCCAGCTCCGCCATGAGCTCCTCCAGACTGGGCTTTTTCTCCTCTTTTTCCTCCGGAGCAGGGGGCTTTGTGCCCGCGGCGGCGGTGCCGGTCTCCTTGAGCAGCTCTTTGGCCGCGGCGTCGGCCTGCTCGATGGTCCCCATAATGTCCTTGAAGTCGTTGGGATCCACCCGGTAGGCGCCGGGGGGCTTGAGGTTGTACTGATTAAAGTCAATGGGCTTTCTCTGTTTCAATGCAATCAGCTCCATATAATACAGATGTTGTTTCAGTTTTTTTATTATACAGCGAAAAGCGGCAATTGAAAAGATAAATAATGGAGAAATACCACTTGAAAAGGAAAAATAAACAAATTATAATAAGAATAAATGTGCATAACCACAAAACGCAAGGAGGTCCCGTCCTGTGACGAAGAACAAAAAGTTTCTCATGTGGTCGATCCTGCTCATCGCCGCGGTGCAGATGCCAAACCTGGCCCTGTCGCCAAGCATCAACCAGATCCAGACCACCGTGTTTCCGGACTATTCCCTGTCCACCATCCAGACCACCATGCAGCTGCCCAATCTGATCTCCCCCTTTCTGACGATCTTTTTTGCCTTTCTCATCGGCAAAGGGATCCTCACCAAGCGGGGGACCATCATCGCGGGCCTGTTTATCGTGGGCTTTACCGGCGCCCTGGCAATCGTTGCCCACTCTCAGTTCTGGCAGTTCTGCCTGCTCAGCACGGTTTTGGGCATCGGCCTGAGCGGCTACATCTCCAACGCCACCAGCCTGATTTTTGATAACTTCTCCGACGAGGAGCGCCAGTACATATCCGGCTATCAGACCTCCTTTATCAACGGCGGCGGCATCGTCATGAGCCTCTGCGGCGGCGCCCTGGCGGGACTTGTGTGGTACGGCGGCTATCTCATGCTGCTGCTGGCCGTCCCCGTGGCGATCATCGCCCTGTTTGCCATTCCCCGGGTCAAGCCCCGGCGGGACCAGACGGACAAGAGCGCCGGACAGCCCCGGGAAAAGCTACACCCGGACGTGTTCCTCTACAGCGCGTCCATCTTCATTTTCATGCTGATCTACTGCGTGGGCGGCAGCAACATCTCCACCCACCTGGCGCCCCTGGGCAGCACGGCTCTGAGCGGTGTGGCCACCGCCATCCAGATGGCGGGCGGCGTTGTCTGCGGCCTGTTCTTCGGCACCCTGTCCATCAAGCTCCGGGACAAGATGATGTCCCTGGCCTTTGTGGCCATTTTTGTGGGCATGATGATCCTGAGCCTGTTCCCCGATTCCGTGGTCATGTCCTTCGTGGGCATGTTTATCTGCGGCATGGCCATGAGCATGATGCTGCCCCAGTGCATGTTCTCCACCTCCCGGGTGGTCCGGGAGAGCAATTCCGCTCTGGCCACGTCCCTGACCTCCTGCATCGCGCCGGGGTTCGGCGGCTTTTTCTCCGCCATGGTCTTTACCAACATCACCCACGCCCTGTACGGGGACTCCACGGTGCTGCGCTACCGGTTTGTGGCCATTGTGGCCCTGGTGATGGCGGTGCTGTTCTTCCTGCTGGTGACGTACCGGGAGAAGAAAGCGGCAAAAGAGAATTAAATAGAAATCAACAGAAGGACGGCCCGCTCAGGAGCCGTCCTTCTGTATTTTTATGGGAGCCTTTCCACCGGCGGCGATCCAGCCGGCAATAAAGGCGGCGCGTACAACGGAAAATAAAGCGTCCTCCGCCGCATCATATGCAGTACCATCAATCCATTCGCCAAAGGCAGTTTCAAAATCCGGCATTTTGTCTCAGCCCTTTTCCATTAAATTGCATATGACATTTACTGAATGTCATATGCTGGGTGTAGTTTATCATATAATCCCATAAAAGGCAATCACTGTGTGTCATTTTAGGGGATTTTCATGTATAAAAACAAAGCAAAAGACGGGAAAAACAACATATCGGGCGCCAGAATCCGTGCGCTGCGGCTGGCAATGCCGGGAAAGCCGTCTCAGAACGAGTTGTCCGCGATGCTCCAGATCAATGGCTTGGATCTGGATAAAAACGCCATTCAGCGGATTGAGTGCGGCAAGCGATTTGTAACGGATATTGAGCTGAAAACCATTGCAGAGGTGCTTGGCGTCTCCTGCGATGCGCTTTTGCGAGATGAATGAAAAAAGTTCCCCGCCTGCCGGCGGGGAACTTTTTTGCTTTACCGGCCTTTGATGAAGCCGGAGATGGGCTTGTAGATCAAAAACGTGATGATGCTGCACAGGATGCCCTTGACGAAGGTGAAGGGCATGTTGAAGATCACCAGGCAGGACAGCAGACCGTTGACGCTGGGAATGAGCTTCTGATACATGCCGATGATGGCGTCCATGGGCATGAATATGGTGTACATGGGATAGGTGATGAAGTAGTTGATGGGAACGCTGAGGATGCCCATGGCGGCAGAGCCCACCAGGCAGCCCACAAGCGCCGCGATGCGGCCCTTCCGCTTGGCCTCTTCGGGGGAGGAGGCGGGGTTTTTCCGCATACCCCGGTAGATCAGAGCTGCCGGGACCACGAAGGCGATGCCCAAAAGGGCGTTGCACAGCTCGCCGACGCCGCCGGTGGAGCCCTTGATGAGCATATGCAGCAGGTTCTTGATCACGCAGATCACGCTCCCGGCCACGGGGCCCATGCTGAAGGCGCCGATCAGGGCGGGCAGGTCCGACACGTCCATCTTCACAAAGGACGGGATCAGAAAGGGAATGGAGAAGTCCAGAAACTGCAGGACGAAGGCCACGGCGGAGAGCATGGCGATCATGACGATCCTTCTGGCGCCCCCGCGAAGGGCGGTGGGTTTTTTTGCTGCGGAATTGACGTTTGACATGATTCGTTCCTCCTTGAAATGAAAAATACCTGAAAAGTAATTTTCAGGTACCAAGAAGGACCGCACGCCATAGCAGCCCAGGTTGATTCTTCTTTCATCCAGACTTTACTGTCGGTATCGGAGTTGCACCGATTCAACGCTTGCGCGCTCGCGGACTG
>ONVR01000386.1 GCA_900321335.1 uncultured Eubacteriales bacterium
CTGTTCCGTTGTCTGTGTTTCTGCCGGCTCCAGGAACCGCTGGATCTCGTTGTAATTCTTCCCGTCGTACTCCCTGACGCCAAGTTTGCAGCGTCCGGTTCCGTCGATTACATGCGCCCAGTTCATTGTCAGCCTTTCTCCGTGCTTGCGCTCGCCGATGGAGGTGAAAAACGCGCAGAGCAGGCCCTCGCATCTGGAGTGAAGATAGAGTCGGTGCGTGACAAGCGTCTGCTTGCCCTGATAGTCAGATACCACGATCTTCAGCTCTGCCATGGGGCAAGTCGGGAGTTTTTTCCCGCCGGGATAACGTTTCCTCTCCAGTCCTATGACCTTAAATTCATACTCACCTTCCGGGAGCAGTTCATACTGGGGGCCGTCGTTTTCAATAGTGTCGTCCCAAGAAAACTCTCTTTCAAATTCTGCCATTATAGTTTCCTCCGTTTCAGTCGATTTCAGATTTTACTTTGTCCCAGCAGGCGACCAGGCACCCGCTGATGAATTTGGGATCATAATTTGCGATAGGAGTTCCCGCAGGATAGTAGCCTTTCTTTGCGACGACCTGTTGCAGCTGGTCAGCTGTCACGTGATCAGCCTGCATCAAAGCCCACAGATCTGCAGGGATGTCGTTGGGCTTTTTTTCGGGAATCGGTTTCCCGAGGGCTTCGTGGATTGCTTCCTTGGAAAGCTCAACCTCTTCAAAATGATCTTCCGGCTGCTTTTCAACCGCTTTAGTTGGTTCTGCTGTTTTTACGGGATCTGCTTCCGGTTCGGCTTTTGCACTTGTGGTCTTGAAAATATGGGCTATTGCGCCATATTCCATTGGCATATCTTCCGGCAGTCCGAATCTGTTTTTGGCGTCCCACCATGGCGTATGTACGGCGTGCATAACGCGCTTTCCGCCGGCGGCCTTATTCTTATCCATCGGCGTGTTCCCTGCGATGACGATCGTTTTGTAATTGCAGAAGAGTACCATATCGGCCCACTCTTTGACCAGTGCGGAATCCTTCTTCTCCAGTTTCAGCTCCCAGTGATCATAGGCTCCTGTCTCTTCCGGAAGCTCTACGCGCCGCATGGTAGCATGCGCGGTGCATACAACGTGAATACCCATCGATACGATGTCGGAAAGTTCGTTGAGCAGCTTCCCGAAGCTCTCTTCCAGATAGGTATAGCCTTTTCCGTATCCAAAATCCTCGATTCCGTCTTTTTGGGCTTTGTCGCACACGTGCTTGATGCACAGCGTTTCCGCCCAGTCCAGGGAATCAATTACAAGCGTCTTGCAGGGGATAACGCCGGATTTAACAGCTTTCACCATCTCCAACAGGATTGTCCAGCTCGATGGTTTCGTCGTTCCATCCGCCTGTGTGATACGGGTTACGTTGTACGTCTTCGTACTGTCTTCCGTATCGATAAACACGGGATCAGGGAACTGCCGTGCCAAGGTTGTTTTTCCGATCCCTTCGGGTCCGTAGATCACGACCTTCTGTGCGGAATATATCGATCCGCCCGATATTGTAAAATTCATCAGAATTCTCCTTCCTTCCATGTCTTGGGCTCTTCTTTCACGCATCCGTCCTCAATGATGATGGAGCACTCGCCTCCTGTGCTGACTCTGGTTGCAATAGCCTGGAGGCCTTCGGAATTGAGCCAACGCCCGAATTCCTGTAAAGTGTTCAGATCCATCTGTTCCAGCTTGTCCATCAGCACGAAGCCGCATTCCGGGTTCAGTTTACGGACAATAGCTGTGGCGATCCGGAGCTGTTCCGATCCGCTCATATTGTCCCAGCGTTGGCCGTTATAAGTAAGCTCTCCGCCTTCAATGCTTAAACCGGGAAGCGGCATTTCGGCGCCATTGAGCAGATCCATTCGCCCGCTGCGTACCTGTTCGATTTGCACGGTAAGGGTATCGTACTGATCTTGGTAAACGCTCGCCTCTTCTTCGGCTCTCGTTTTTTCGAGGTTCTGACGCACCTTTTCGTTGATCACTTCGATTTCCCGCAAGTTCTGCTCCAGCTCAGCCGTACTCTCATCGTGGAGATCTTCGGCGTCCATCCGGGCGATCTTGCAGTTGCGCTCCAGTTCTTCTATGGCTTTCTGCAGATCTTCCATCTGATCTCTGGCCGTTTGCAGTTTCTGCTCCAGCTCATCCCGTAAAAGCCGTTTACGTGCGTTCTCACCGTTTCGGGCAAGAATATCCTGCTGTTGCCGGATCAGATCTGAAGGGCTTACAGGCTCCGCTGGGACACCGTCCCAATGCGGCATATCCTTCGCGTGTCCGGACTTCTGTTCGGCGATACGTCCAATGGTAAGGCGCTCGTTGTACAGTTCTCGCTCTTTCATGTCCAGTCGCGCAAGTTCGTCTCCGATGCCGATGATTTTGAGCAGGATCTGAGCTTTTTCTTTGCTGCTCTGATTCATAAATTTCGGCAGATCCAGCGCAAAACTTTCAATAAACTCGTTGAGAAGCTGCTGGCCTCCCCTTTTTCCGGTTGGGTCAACCACTTTCAAAGAACCGTTCTTCCCGGATCGCTCTACCTGCAAGCCGTTGGAAAGCGATATCTTGATGTTTGGCGGGAGAACAGACCCGTCACGGGTCGGGGCGCTGGGACGATACCTGTCCCCGCCAAGCGCCCATGCGATGGCGTCAAGCACTGACGTCTTTCCCTGGTTGTTGTCGCCTCCGATTACTGTCAGGCCGGTGGCTGCTGGCGTGATCTGGACAGCCTTGACCCGTTTGAAGTTCTCAGCCTGCAGCTGGGTGATCTTCACGCTCATTTTTCATCTCTCCTTTCAGAACGTAACCGTGACGTTAAGCACCGCCGCGGCCAGCCAATAGATCCCTTTTCGGATGTCTTTATTGATTAGATAGATCGCCGCCGCTCCAAGATCCAGAGCGATCAGCGCAAGGGGAAAGATTACAGTAGTCATTTTCCCGGATATCCTCCTTTTAATGGATACAATAATTTGTTTCATTGGGTCACTCCGTTCAAGAATTCCGATAACGACATTCCAAAGAACGTGGACAGCTTCAGCAGCAGGTCCCAGTTGGGGCCGCCGTCATCATTCTCCCAGCGTCGGATGGATGAGACGCTGCAGCCCAGCTTTTCCGCCAGTTTATCCTGTTTCAAAAACCTTTTCCGCCGCAGGAAGCGGATCTGCATTCCGATGGTCATGTCTTTCTCACCTTTTCCAACAGTTTCTCGATCAAGGTTGCCGCGTCTTTCTTTAAGCGAATGCCGCAATCCTGTCCAAAGTATGGGCACTTGGTACCCTTGCATCCGCCAACTTCCGCGCATGTCCGCAGCGCGTTCACGATCTGATCAGCTTTTGTCATGTTTCACAGTTCCTCCACACATTCTTCCTTGCCGTGAAAGTAGCAGTCCTCACACCCTTTGTAATAAGGACACTCTTTGCAACTCTTGATTATGTCATACCCACGCTCGATATATTCGTCCCGAAGGGCAATCGGACAGCTGCCGTCGATGCATGTTACCCCGACATACCTAGTGCAGTATCTTTCATTCACTCCACCTTCACCTCGCAGTATCTGACACCCCAGTCGATCGCATCCTGGTGGCTATTGAAAAACAGATCGATCCGTGTTCCCCCAATAGCACCTCCGCAGTCCTCCGCAATATAGGGCACGCCGTCAATGTACACCGTGGATCCGTAGGGGATCACCGACGGATCTACCGCCACGGTCCGGCCCTGTGTCGCGTAAGTCCCGGTAGCGGTGATTCCGTCCGATTTGCCACAGCACACTTCACACGCACAGTAAGCGGTTACACAACAGATACCCAGATATCGTTCCTCGGGGCCTCCCGTTTCAGCCTGTATCGTTTCCGTTTCCCACGTTGCCATGGTCTCCTGCTCATCGTAAGGCTCCCAGGCGCTCTCCAGCGCCTCCAGAGCCGTTGCTATTGCGCCCGGCTGTGCACCCGTAGGATGCTGGCCTCCTGGCGTCGTTAGCAGGGTAACTGCCAGCAGAATGCCGGCGATTATTCGTTGCATTGTTAATCCTCCTCAAATAGATTTATCTGTCCCACCAGATCTGTATCCGGTGCGTTTTCCCATTCCACGCCAATCCAATCGAGCACACGTCCCCAGCCGTAGGTTCCGGTCTCATCTGTCACACAGCGATACATCCAGTACTCCCATTCCTTAGGATTCTGTTCCCGGAGTAGGTCGAAATGGTGTGGGCGCTTGTCCAGATGGATCCCGAAACCGCACATGGAGCATCCCGTGCGCTGGGCTTTCGTCGTTCTCAACGTTCCGTCTGGATTCCGGACAATCTCTCCGTAGATCGTTGGCACCGGAACTTCCAAATCTAAAGCCAGCTGCAAAAGATCCTGCCGTGTGAAGTAGTTAAAGGGGCAGCTTCTTGCCGTACTCTTCCCAACGTAATTGCACCCGTGCTTCCGAAGGCTGTATTGGCGTCTGCCGCCCTCGCTCTGCATCAATCCCAAAAATGGCCAGATATTATGCTCCTGTTGGTACTGCTGCATTGGCAGCTCCTTGAGCCAGTAGCAGCATTTATTGGACACCTTGAACGGAGCGCACTTGCAGCGCAGATCCGGTCTGAAATGCCCGTATAGGCCGCCGAACAGTTCGAGATATGTATCCGGGATTTTGAACTTCTCGTTATGGCCGAAGTGTCCCCAGGGTCCTGTCTCGCCTGTCATATATGCTTTGATGATTGGGGAGTCGTCTCCCGGGGTCTGAAGTCGCTCGATCTTTGCCGCCAGCAGTTTTGACAGGACTGGAAAACCATATTCCTGCAGGATCTGCTTTTTTGTCTTTGCCGGCGAAATGGGAATTACGCCAAGTTGCCTGTGCACGGCTTGGATGCTTTTATCTTCCAATGACGATACAGAGATCCCATCCACCGACCGGTTAAGCTCGTCTCGTACCAGCATCAGCAATGTAATACTGTCCAGGCCTCCTACGCTGACCGCGTAGGCGTGATCATTTGCGTCACAGGTTTCCTTCCACTCCCAGATCCGCTGTCTGGCCAGGCTCACCTTGGCGCCGTATGGCATGCTCATATACTGATCATTTATCGCAAGCCGTTCTCGACGCGCTTCCTCGGTTTCTTTCATATAGCCATAACCTCCATAAGTGTCTCCATTGTCCGGATCTCCCTGCCGCACATTTCCGGTAGGTTTGCCCTGACCAGAGCCTCTGCCATGGCTGGGCAGACTGCGTTCCCGCACCGCGCGACCTGCTGGTTTTTTGGATAAGGATTACCGAGATAGTCTCGGTCGATTACATAGTCTGCAGGGAAGCCCATAGCCCGGTACAGTTCCCGCGGCGTCAGCATCCGCATGGCAATATCGTGTATGTAGTGCCACGCGCCGCGCACCCACAGGAGCAGGATTTCGTCGTCAGCGAGGTCGTAGCCGCAGTATTTGTTCAGCAAGGCTCTTACCTCCGGCCAATAACCGAGTGCCGCATCGGGGGCGTATCTCGCAGTTCTAACCGCAGCTATGGCGAACTCTCCGGCACTTGCGGTAATCGTCCGCAGAGGCTTGTCCGGGCGCTGCCCGATGTCCTGCCCCTTGAACTCCACCACATGGGCGGCGGTCAAGGCGTTGTGGTCTATGGCTGTGACCGTCGGCAGAGGTTCGGAGGCCTCCGCACCGACCACGCCGCCGAAATACTTTTGGATATGTACCGCCGTCAATGCCTCACGGTCATGGGATGTTGCTGTATGTAATGGTTCATCCAGTGATAGCGGTCTGCCAGTGCTGAAATACTCTACTAAATGCGCGGATACCAGCCCGTGGCGGTTGGCGCCGTCTACCGTGGGGAGCGCGGCTTCAAGACCGCTTACCCTTGCGTCCTCAGTCTGTTCTGTGTGGTACTGAAATAGGTTTGCCGCCGCGAGGATCTGATTTCCCGCCGTGGTGATGGTATGCACGGGCTGATCTGCGGGAGAGCCGACGCTATTGCAAGTGTTCGGCAGTGTGATCGGCGCCAGTTTCGGGGCGCACAGCCCAATAGTGCATTTCTGCGTGACCATTCCGATTGGTTTGCCGACCTCGGCAAGATGTCCGGCGCCGGAGTGGTTGCACTCAGCAAGGAAAGGCTGGAGGACAGGCTCAACAAGGTTTTGCTTGCAAGTGGAAACGACTGTCGGCACAGGATTGTCGATGTCGTGGACGCGAGGCGCTTGTCCTTTGCGCTCTCCGTACCCCGTCGGCACGATGAACGGCTGGCCATTCTCGTCCCGGCCTATCTTCGGGTCGCGGATGATCTTACCGTCGCGCATGAAGTCGCCGAGAACGATAAACGGCTGGTCACTCTTGATCGTGAACTTATCCACGCCGCGGATGATTCGCCGTAAGGTGTTATCCGCGAGAGGGCGGACGGCATTGACGCCGTACCTTGCCTTGATCTCGGCTTTCGTGGCAAAGATGGAGTACATCGGTACCGTCCAGTCGATGATCTCCGCAGCGGAACGCCACGGCTGACACCTCCCGCTTTTGACCTCCTCACTGTCACGCGGGGCGTGCGTGCGCTCCGGCCAGCGGATTGGCTGACCATCGCCCCGGGCGATCAGCACGAAGCGTTTGCGGGAAGTCGGTGCACCGTAATCGGCGGCGACAAGCTCCCGGTACTCTACTTCGTAGCCCAGCACTTTTAGTTGGGAGAGCCACTTGCGGAAAGTCTGACCGCTTTTGCTCTTGATGGGCTTGCCCTTTCGGACAGGCCCCCAAGTCTGGAACTCCTCTACATTTTCGAGAATGATAACCCGTGGTCTGACTGTCCCCGCCCAGCGCAGCACGATCCATGCAAGGCCACGGATATTGCGGTCAACGAGGGCAGCACCCTTAGCTTTGGAGAAGTGCTTGCAGTCCGGAGAAAACCAGGCAAGCCCCACCGGACGGCCTCCGCAGACCTTTACAGGATCCACATCCCAGACGGAGGCTTGCAGATGCTCCGTGTAAGGGTGGTTCGTTTTGTGCATGAGGATCGCCGCAGGGGCGTGGTTGATTGCGATGGTCACCGGCCTGCCTGTTGCCAGTTCAATCCCCGTAGAGGCTCCGCCGCCGCCGGCAAAGTTGTCGACAATGATCTCATCGAGCAGTGATATCTGTGCTTTCATACGGCGTCCTCCATCATGTCAAATAGCGTCGGTGTTTCGATCTTGGCCTCTTCGGCGTCCAGATAACCGACCGCGTCACGGAAGTAATCTTCGTTCAACTCCGTCATAAGGCCTTTCCGGCCAAGCATTAAGGCCCGCAGCGGGACCGTTCCGATGCCGCCAAAAGGATCAAAGATCAGATCGCCTTCGTTACTGTAGCGGTTAATAAGTCTGTCAACGATATCGAATTGCAGCGGGCAGACGTGCATCTGTTGGCGGCGCTGGCTCTGAGTCGTATTCAGCGTCCGCATTCGGTTTACGTCGTCCCATACGTCCTGACTCCAGGATCCTGGAGCTACGACCATGAACGTTGCGGGAAGATGCCCGTCGGCGTCCAGTTTCTTTGCAATCTCGACGTGTTCGGCGTAATCGTAGATAGTATCTCGGCTGTATTTGCGATAGGCCGCTTGAAGCCTGTCCACTGGTGTTGCCATGATTTCTTGCTTTGTCATCAGCCTGTCACCGCTTGACCGCCAAAAACCGTGCGCATCGATCTGCCACTGTGCTCTTGTGTAGTCATCCTTGGATTTGCTCACCGGCTCGTCTGCGTAAGCCTTGGAGGTGTCTGTCGGCAGCTTGCGGAACAACAGAACGTATTCCGGACACCCAACGCCCATCTTCGTGCCATCTTTGCATTGCTCCGTCCAGCCAAGACGATAGGTCTGATTGTTCTCCCGTACCACATCCGTCACAACGGTGATCATCCCGAAGTATTGGAACCCGTGTTTCATGTAGTGCTGTATGCACATAGCGTGGAACGGCTCCATGGTAGGCATCCCCGTACCGGTTGCGTTCCCGAACAGGACGCGATCCTTGACGTGGCAGGCGAACACCCGACCGGGCCGAAGTACCCGCAGCAGCTCCGGACTTAGAAAGTCCATCTGCTCGAAAAAGCGCTCCGTATTCTCGTTATGGCCAAAGTCGTTATAGCTTGGGGTGTACTCGTAATGGTTGGAAAACGGAATTGACGTGAGGATCATATCTGTGCTGTTTTCCTCCATCTTGGCCGTCTCTTCTACACAGTCACCGTGGATCGCGGTAAAGCGGGTCCCTTCGATTTTCACGTTTTCAACTCCTATGCTTCTGGACATCTTCTCTGCTTGTGAGGTTTCGTTCAGTCCGTATTTTTTAACAATTTCGCGCATCTTCTCTTGCTGTTCGTTGTGCTGCTTCCATTTATCCAGTAACGCCTGATAAATCGGTTCTTCTGCCTCTGTGTAGATGATGTCGATAATGACCTTCTCCGTTTGCAGGAACCGGTAAATCCTGTGCACGGCCTGAATGAAATCATGGAATTCGTAATCGATCCCGACGAAGATCGCTCGGTGACAATGCCTCTGGAAGTTGCAGCCGCAGCCTGAAAGGCTTTTCTTTGTTGCGAACAACCGGATCTTTCCGTCGGAAAAGTCCATTACGCGGTGCTCTCGCTCGTCGTAATCCATAGCGCCATAGATATCAACAGTCTCCGGCATAATGCGCTTCAGCTCATGGCGTTCCTCTTCCCGGTCGTGCCAAAGGATAAAGTGCGCTCCTGGGTCGCTGTCGACGATCTCCTTGGCTTTTCGGCACCTGTCGGGAATACTTTCCTTCTTTTCCCTGGCCGCGTCCTGAAGGCTCGTTGCCGCGTCGTTAAGCATCTTGAACTGTCCGTCTTTGTCCATATTGCTGTCGTATCCACGGCAGATCATGTGTGGCATAATTTCCATCGGTGGAAGCGCATAGCCTTCATCGTCATAGCCCAGATCGGACGGCTTTGAAATGAACAGCGCCCAGGTTGATACCCATAACCAGAATTCTTCTTCCTTGTGCGGGTACAGGGTCAGGTTGTTCGCTTTCGTGCTGTCCCTCTGGAAGAATCGTGTCAGCGCCTGTCCGGTGTCCATGATCTCCAAAAAGCCCGCATAGTGGATCAGTTCCTTCAATCGGTTCGGGGCCGGCGTCGCTGTCGCCACCAGCTTATACTTGACGCCTTTGAACTTCGGCAGAAACGTCTGGTAAGTCTTACTGCCGAAGGATCGCAGCACGGCGGCTTCGTCCAGAACGCAGACGGTAAACGCCTTCGGATCAATATCCCCGTCTCTCACTCTTTCATAGTTGGTCAGGTAGATTTTGCCGTCCTCCTCTGCTTCGCCGGGGCTTGTGATGTACTGCGGCTCCTCCATGCCGAGCAGTTCCACAGCGTCTCTCTTGAACTCCTGCCGGACGCCAAGCGGCAAAACAATCAGGGCCTTCCCGCTTTCATGCGCGAGTACCAACCGGCAGAATTCCAGTTCCTGTGCGGTCTTTCCAAGGCCGAAACTCTCAAATAGTGCCCGGCGGCCTCCGGCAAGTGCCCACGCAAGGGCGTCTTTTTGGTGGGGCTTTAACACGTCGTTGATTTTCGTCTTATCAACGGAAAACCCGGATGCCGGTGCGATCTCGATCTTGGATCGCAGAAAATCCAGATAGGTCATACCGCCGTGCCCCCTTCTTGGATCAGTTTCCTTTTCCTGCGGTAATATCGCATGTCAGCGCGTGCCTGTTCCGGGTCTGCCCAGTATCTGGCTTTTGCCCGGGCAAGTTCCTTTTCCCTGTTTTGTGCATAATACCGGCGATTGGATTCCCGCCGGTCACGGGACTTCTCACGTTCCTTTTTCCTGACCCAGGCCTGCCCGTCAAACCATCCGATATACTTATAGCTGGCGGCATAGCAGGATTCCGTGCAGTAATACGTTGTCGCCTGTCGTTTGCCGTCTCTGGCGATCTGCCGGATAAATGGGTTGTCCGCAGTCGTGGAGAACAACCGTCCACACGTCCCACAGGTCCGGTAAAGGATCCTTCGGTTATTCGTCTGTCTCCTGCAGCTCATGCGATCTTCTCCAGTACCCACTCTGTGAGCAGCCACAGTCCCGTAATAATCCCGCATACCCCCGTGAAGCTGAGGGCCGTTACTGCCGCGCTCCGGATCCTGCGCTTCAGTTCCGTCCGGTATCCATCCACAGCAATCTCCGCAATGGTTGCCCGGTTCGTAATGGCTTCCACTGATCGCCGTCTTTGCTCCTGTCGGCGCTCGACCAATCTGACGGCGGCGTCTATATCCATATGTGACATCTGTTCTGCCTCCTTTATTGCGTGTTGCGCACGAAAGCCTGCCGCAGGCTGTCTATTGGGACGTGGCCTTTCTGGCTGACTCTCCATAATTCCTCCAGGGTAAAGGTACCCGGAGTCTCGATCCGTTTCTTGGCTGTGTTCCAGCTGCAGTCTAGGATCTCGGCCAGCCTTGTGGCCGTAATGTCATAGCCCTTGAGCAGCATGGAGATCGACCGGAACGGCATATCTTTCGGTTTTATATATGGCATTGATTCTCCTTCCTTCTTGTCTTTGGCTTGGTAGGTGTTTCTTGTCTCTCCTGCTCCCTGCGTGTTATACTGGCCCAGAGAGGAGGTGATGATAATGACTGCTAAAGAGGTGCTGGAAAGAATGACAGTAGCTTACAGGGAATCCGGAAGAGTTGATTTCGAAAGGATGTTCTTCGACGATGTTCCCTCGGAGATTTTCGATTATCTTGAAGCAAATGATTATATAGTCCAAAAGTACGATATTTTAGGCACTGTCACTCTTACAGAAAAAGGTCGTCAGGTTTTCCTTACCTGAACGGGCGCCCCTGGCTGTTCTTCCCTTTCGGCCAGGGGTTCCGTCTGTACACCAGCACGCTTCGCGTAGTCGTCAAAGTATCCATCCGGCATAAATCCAAACATTGCCACATCGAGTGTGAGCTTCAGGGTTGCGCTCATAGGACTATTCCGGTGATAATGAATTTCCTGTACACCCGTGCCGATGGTCTTGCCGTCCAGCTCTACGATGGAGCTCCCTCCGGTGTCCAGGATCCGTAGTATCGCCATCCTGTTCCCTCCTTTCTTGGGGGATCTGGTGAAAATCAATTTCCATTTCGCATTTTGTTTGGATTTGAAATCCTATGGCTGATGAGATAATCGACAGAACAGTTGAATATTTCTGACATTTTTTGCAGAGCTTTTTGCGGGATATTCCCGGATTTTTCCCAGTTGTAAATGGTTTTACGTGAAACTCCGAGTGCATCTGCCAGGTCAGACACGCTCATGTTTTGTCTTGCACGTTCTGCTGCAATATTTGGATACATAACCACACCCCCCTTCTTTGTCTTCCGAAATACTCATATTGCGTATTTCCAATTTGATTGTATTACTCATTTTGAGAATTGTAAAGACAGAAAAATGCACGTTTTGAGAACTTGGTTTTTGTCAAGAATTCACAAAACGCATAATTCTGTATTGACTTTTACTCAATGTGTGTAATAATCGTTTTTATGAGGTGATTTTATGATCCGTTTAAGAGAACTTAGACAAGAGCATAACTGGAGCATGAAAGAGGCTGCGCAAAAAATTGGATTACCGTACACAACTTATATCGGATACGAAAAAGGTGAACGGGAACCCAATTCAGAAATGCTGATTAAATTGGCAGATTTTTTCGGGGTTTCTGTTGATTATCTCATTGGTAATGTAAATGAGCCTTTCTTTTATCTCGATAATGAGCGAATCTTACGCGACATCAATAGTTATACCGATACACCAACCAATACACCAACCAAGATCCCGACCGGCTTCCGGCCTCTTCCGCGTATGGTCAAAAAGCCACTGGTCGGTTCCATCGCCTGCGGGGAGCCCATCACCGCAGAAGAGAATATCGAGGATTATGTGGACGTGCCGGAGCATGTGAAGTGTGATTTCTGCCTCATGTGCAAAGGAGACAGTATGATCGACGCCAACATCCACGACGGAGATATTGTATATATCCGCGCCGACGTAGATGTTCCCAACGGTCAGATCGCCGCCGTCCGGATCGGCGAGGAAGCCACCCTAAAACGCATCTATCTGGATCGGGAGAACGGCAGCCTTACCCTTGTTCCGGCAAACTCCCAGTATGCTCCTATGACGTTCACCGGAGCGGCCCTGGCCGATGTCCACATTGAGGGCAAAGCCGTCGGCTTCACACATCTGCTGTAATCTTTTTTTGTAAAATCTTTATATCGATATGTTGTGGTTTTTGCTTAAAACCTGAATAACCTGCCTATATCTTGTACTTGATTTTTCCGTTTTTCTTGCATATAATAAAAGTGCGGAGTAATCCGCAGAGTGTATTAAGAGTGCTTTAATGCCATCTTAGTCACGCCATTATGCAAGCGGAGAGCTCATGCCGATAAATTGAGCCCCGAAAAAGCGGAAAGTCCGTGCCGCAAGTCGGAACACAAAAAAGCGGAGATCCCCTGCCGCAAGTGGGGACCTGAAAAGCGAGGCAGGCCGCAATGCTTGCCTCGCTTTCTGTTTAAGGAGAATTATGGAGCCCTTACGAATTTACAGAATCACAAATAAATATGTCAGTTTTCTTCATAGCATTGATAGCCGCGTACAATTCAATAAAAATGCCAGACGACCTTATGTTGGTATCGTTCTGACAGTAAGCAGTTATCGTTATTTTGTCCCAATGGAATCTCCGAAAGATCATCACCAAAATCTACACTCAAGTATTCATATCATGCCGCTGGAAAACGGACATTACGGGTTATTGGGATTTAACAACATGATTCCTGTACCGCTTTCCGCTATCATTGAGTTTGATATCAACGATGAGCCAGACCACCAATACGCCGAACTTCTGCGCCGCCAAGCGTCGTACATAAACCGACATCGGGCCGAGGTCTATAACCGTGCGGCAAAAACATATTTCAGAGCGACGACCAAAACAGAAAACAGCTTCTTCAAAAAGGTTTGCTGTGATTTTAGAAAGCTGGAATCTGCCTGCGACAGATACAACCCTCAGTATCGACCGAATCGGAAACCTAAAAAATAAAAAAAGCCGCCCCCGGTGGGCCAACACCAGGAGCGGCAAGTGAACAAGGATCCCAATAACCTACCAAGCCAAAGGGAGTATCAGAGATACCATACCTCCGTCCACGTGTGCATTGTAGCACAAAACGGCCGTGGACGCAAGAGAAAGGACCACGGAAGAAATGAAAGTCCCTACCCCTCGCAAGTTGAAAAGCGGCTCGTGGTTTATCCAGCTCCGCTTGAACGGTGTTTCCGTACCGGTGACGGCAACCACGAAATCGGCGTGCATCAAACAGGCCCAGCTTATCAAGGCAGAACACGCCGCCGGGAAACATGATGTACAGAAGGTTGACGATACCCTTGGACAGATGATCGACAGCTACATTGCAAAGTACGAAGCAGATCTGTCCCCCTCCACGATACGGGGCTATACCATATCCCGGAAGAACCGGTTTCAAAACTATATGGATATCCCATTCAAAAGCGTAAAAGACTGGCAGCAGGTGATCAACGAGGAGCTGCAGGCCGTCAGCCGGAAGACAGTAAAAAACGGATGGGGAACAGTCACCGCCGCGCTGAATGATCGCAGGATTCCCGTTCCGCACGTCAAATTTCCGAAGAAGAGATCTTCCCCTGACCTATCATTTCTGGAACCTGAAGAGATCCCGCTGTTTTTGAAAGCTGTCGAAGGTGACAGCGCGGAGCTGGAGATCCTGCTGGAGCTCCACAGCCTTCGGCTTTCCGAA
>ONVR01000074.1 GCA_900321335.1 uncultured Eubacteriales bacterium
GCAAGGCGCTGGAGGCGCCGGTGCAGATCGAGCCCCAGAGCCTGTCCGCTCCCGACCGGGAGGGCTTTGTCCTGGTGGAGTGGGGCGGCGCCCGGATCGGATAAATTGACACGAACTGGAAAATGTGCTATTCTGCTTCCGGACGGCGTCACGCCGCCGGAAAGGATGGCTGGATATGGCTAACGCGGAACTGGAAAAGTACATTGAGGCATTTCACATGATGTGGGACAATTACCCGGAGTCGGTCCGGCTCATCGACAGGACCTTCACGGTGCTGGCGGGAAACAAGGCCTATACGGCCATGGGCGGCGCCACGGACGTGAAGTGCAACGTGGGGGACCCGGCGTTTCACCGGGGATGTCAGGCCATGGCGTCTCTGAAATCGGGACAGACGAAAACCATCAAAACGGATGTGGAGGGGGTGGCCTGGGAATCCTACTGGGTGCCCGTGGCCGGCCGGGACGATCTGTACGTCCACTTCACCAACGGCATCAACGAGACCATGGCTAAAATGCAGCAGAAAGATTGATGACGAGACAGCGCAGACCGGCAGGGGAAAGCCCTGCCGGTCTTTTTTTGCCGTATTGTAAACAGATGCCGCATGTGCTATACTACGGAGGCAAATTTCAGACGTATGCAAGGTGCGGAAGGACAGGCATGGAAAAGCTGAGAAAGAAAAAGTCAATAGCCGCCCTGGCCCTGCTGCCCATGGTGTTTTCCCTGGCCTGGCCCACCATGCTCGAGCAGGTCATGCAGACGGCGGTGCAGTATATCGACACCGCCATGGTGGGGAGGCTGGGCACCCAGGCCACCGCAGCCGTGGGCTCCACCACCACGGTCAACTGGCTGCTGGGCAGTACCCTGGGGGCCTTCGGCGTCGGGTTTCTGGCCTACATCTCCCAGGCCCTGGGCTCCCGGGAGCCGGAGCGGGCCCGAAAGGCCGCGGCCCAGTCCGTTCTGGCGGTACTGGTCATCGGGACCGTGTTTACCGCGTTGACGCTCTCCCTGAGCGGTCTGGTCCCCGTATGGATGCAGGTGGACGAGCCCATCCGGGATCTGGCGGCCAGATACTTCTTTATCCTGTATCTTCCCATGCTTCCCCGTGCCGCCTGCACCATTTTCGGCACGGTGCTCCGGTCGGCTGGGGATACGAAAACGCCCATGCGTGTGGGCATCCTGGTCAACGCCGTCAACGTGCTGCTGAACTTCCTGCTGATCTATCCGACCCGGACCGTCGCCGTGTTTTCTCTCCGATTTCCCATGTGGGGCGCGGGCTGGGGCGTCACCGGAGCGGCCGCCGCCAGCGCCGCTGCGTTTCTGCTGGGGGGCGCGGTCATCACCGTGGCCCTCTACCGTCACAAAACCATCTCTCCCAGAGGCTTTTCCATCCGGCCGGACAGGGAGGTTCTGCTCCCCTGCCTCCGGGTGGCCGTGCCCAACATGCTCCAGCGCTTCGGCACCTCTCTGGGGTATGTGGCCTTCGCGGCCATGATCAACGCCCTGGGCCAGATCGCCACCGCCGCCCACACCGTGGCCAACACGGTGGAGTCCGCCTTCTACATCCCCGGCTACGGCATGCAGACGGCGGCGGCCACCCTCACGGGGAACGCCCTGGGAGCCGGAGACCGGAAGCGGATGCGGGATCTGGCCCGGGTGATCGCGGCCATCGAGGTGACTCTGATGCTCCTCTCCGGCGCTGTGCTGTTTGCCTTTGCCCCGAAGATGGTGAGCCTGTTCAGCAAAGACGCGGCGGTGATCCTGCTGGGCAGCACGGTGCTGCGTATGGTGGCCTGCTCCGAGCCCTTTTACGGCGTGTCCATCGTCATCGAGGGAATGCTTCAGGGCGCCGGCAGGACGGGGATGCCCTTTGTGTTCAATATCGTCGGGATGTGGGGCGTGCGGATCGTGGGGACGTTTGCCTGTACCCGGCTGCTGGGCATGGGCCTGGTCGCCGCCTGGGGCTGTATGATCGGCCACAACCTGCTGCTGTTTTTCCTGTTCGTGATCTATTACGTCCGGGGCCGGTGGAATCCCCTGGATGCCCGGGAAAAGGAGGCGATCCCGTGATCCGTGTGAGAAGCGCCGTACCGGCGGACGTGCCCCGGCTGCTGGCGATCTACGACTGGTATGTTCGGCACACCGCCGTGACCTTCGACTACGAGACGCCCTCTCCGGCGGCCTTCCGTCGTAAGATGGAGACGGTCATGGCCGCCTACCCCTATCTGGTCCTGGAAACGGACGGCGCCGTCTGCGGCTACGCCTATGCCGGGCCCTTCGTGGGCCGGGCCGCCTATGACTGGGCCTGTGAGACCACGATCTATCTGGACCCGGATTACCGGGGCGCGGGGCTGGGGCGGATTTTGTATCAGGCGCTGTTTGACGCCCTGAGAGAGATGGGGATCCTGAACCTCTACGCCTGTATCGGCAGCCCGGAGGGGGAGGACCCCTATCTGACGGACGCCAGCGAGAACTTTCACAGCCGTATGGGCTTTGCCCGGGTGGGCACCTTCCGGCGCTGCGGGTATAAGTTCGGCCGCTGGTACAACATGATCTGGATGGAAAAGCTCCTGGGGGAACACCGGCCGGACCCCACCCCCGTGGACCATAACCGGCAGAGATGATCACGGCAGGCGCGGCGCCTTTGTAAGGCACCGCGCCTGTTTTGCGGCAAGATGCCGGTTCGGATGGGCAAAAGCGCTGAATTTGTATGTTTTAGCAGGGCGCTTGTTGAGAAAGATTGACAACAAGAGAAAAAACGTGTATGTTGAAAATACCAATTATTTACTGGATCGGCATCATGTCCGGTTTAGGGAGGGAAGGGTATGAAAAGAAAAACACGTGTTTTTAACCTGATCGGCATTCTTCTGGTGATCTGCCTGCTCTGCGGGTGCCTTGCCGGGTGCGGCGGCGCGCCGGACAAGGCGGAGGAGCCGGAGACGAATCCGGAGGAGCAGAGCCAGGAAGCGGTTCAGCCGGAGGAGGACCCTGCGCCGGAGCAGCCCGGTGAGGAGGACCCCGTCGCCGTCTCCGAAACGGCAATGGAGTATTTCGTCAACCGCCTTGCCGAAGGCAATTACACCATCGACGCCGCCGGATATATGAAAACCAACGTGTACGGGACGGATCAGGTTTCTTTTCTATATGAAGACGAGCTGTACGATGACTATGCCTATATGACCTATGGCGGGGAGACGTTCTACGGCCTGCTGACAGAAGACGCCGTCAGTGAAATCGCGTTCATCACCACAGGCAGTGCGGTGGATGCGGCCACGTCCGCCCTTCCGAATTTCTGGATCACCTTCAGCAGCGGCAATCTGTTCGAGCTGTTCTACAACAATCCGGACAAGCCTCTGGAATTCGTCACCCATGACGACACCGTCAAGATGACGCTGATGCGTCTTGCGGGCTACGGAGAGGCCGCCTACAACAAGATGCAGGATATTTATATGGAGTTTGACGCCGCCGAGCCCACCACAGTCCACTTTACGGCGGAGATAGAGGATGATCCCGTGGCGCGGATCTATTTCGACGATCTCGATCTGACGCTGCGGTTTGACGGCACCGAGAGCGATCCCCGGATCGACCGGTGGCTGCAGGATCCCGTATACCCGGAGACGAAGACGGCCTGGGACGAGAACGACCTGTTCGTTCTCAACTCGGTATTTCTCCCCGGCTATGGCCAGGACGCGATTCCCTTCCCGGCCTTTGCCAGCTATGCCATGCTGGTTGACGGGGATGCCTTCAATGCCCAGGAGATGTTCCGCGTGACGGACGCTCACGGAACCCAGGAGAACGTGGAGAGCTACAAGGCGGCGCTTCTGGGGGAGGGCTTCCGGGAGGCGTCCCTGACACAGGCCGACGGCAGCGAGATCACCGTGTATCGCCGTCTGCTGCGGGAGGAGTACGGCTGCTATGCCTCGGTATATCCCTATTACGACAACGGGTTCGTGCTGGAGGCCGGCCGGTATTATGACAATCCGGCGTATGACGGTCTGGAGGCCATCAACGAAGTGATCGCCCGGTACGGCTTTGCCGAACTGCCCGACAGCGAACAGCTCAGCGACTGGCACGGCACCGACACGGCGGCGGAACGGACGGAGTCATGGCTGTACTTCTTCGAGTACGAGCTGTCCCTGTTTGCCACGGCACGCTTTGAAGACCCGGAGGCGCTGAATGCCTATCTGGAGCAATACGGCGCGCTGCTTACGGAAGAAGGCTACGAGGCGAACCTCTCCATGGACCCGGATCTGGGGGAAGAGGTCCTTGACTACTATGAGACGGCCGACGGCGCCGGCACGTTCCGCTACACCATCGAAGATGACACGGTCGTCCTTCAGTTCCGGGTCGAGAAGAACATTTCCATCGAAGAGGCCGAGAGCAGAGTGCTGGAGGCGGGATTCCCGGAGATCTCCTTCTCCGGTGACGTCTTCTGCAGAGACATCGCCAGGTATTATAAGATGGTCTCGGGATTTGACGGCATGTACCTCTCCGTCTCCCAGCCCTTTGACAGCCAGGAGGAAGCCGAGGCGTTCCTGGACGCTTATACAGCCGCGCTGGAAGACGCGGATTACTACTATACCAGTCCGGATTCCGTCGGGTCCCTGAAGCAGTTTGTCTACTACCTGGAGGAGCAGGAGCAGTATTTCGCCTTTGACTACTTCCCGGAGGAGGACAGCGCGCTGGTCAACATCGACTTTGTCGTGAGAGGCTGACCCGCGCTGCCCGGACAGGGAGGGAGATTTCCCCTTGCCAGACTCTCTGATCACAAAAAACCCTTCGCTGCGATTTTGCAGCGAAGGGTTTTTGTCATTGGGCTCGTGCCAGGTCAGGAGGGATCGTCTTTGTTTGCCCTGTCTGCCAGATAATACCGGCGGGAGGCAGCCAGACAGAGGATCAGCCAGATGACGATCACCGCCGTCATCATCACCAGATTCCACTTCCCGGGGATAAACGGGGACAGAAGGATCATGCAAAACCCGGCGATCACAGAGGCAATGCCGCCGAAGCGCTGGCTTTTCTGCCAGACGGCGTCGTTGGCCATGCTCCACTTGGTCCGAAGACCGAACATCGCGTTTCGGCGCATCTTCGGCATGATGTTTCCGAGCACGACAAGCTGCACGCCGATGCCGATGCTCACAAACCGGATTGCGTCATCGCCGGAGACCCGGGGCGCGGCCTCCGGATCGTACCGGAGGGCTTTTGCCATGAAAAAGAAGCCCAGCAGCGTAAAGAAGATAAGGGAGCAGAGGCCCGCGTACAGGAGAATTTTCGCGTTGGTCTGTTCGCCCTTTTTCTCCTGGCTTCCTGCCGTCAGCTGAAAAAACACGCCCATGGCAATGGCAAATCCGGGCCAGATCAGGTTTTCATATTTGCTCCCGATACGATCCACTTCGCCGGCGAAGTTGTAATGCACCGGGATCCGTGCCGGGGAGAGGATCAGAAAAACGACTGTTCCCGCCACGCACAGCAGGATCACGATCCAGAAAAGGGTGTGGAGCTTCTTCATTACGGTTCACCTCGCAAATCCTTCAGCCACAGCAGCGCCTCGTCCAGAACGGAGGCGTTGAGCTCATAAAAAACGTACTTCCCTTCCCGCTGATCCCGAACCAGATCCGCCTCCTTCAGAACGGCCAGGTGCTTGGAGACGGCTGGCAGGCTCATGTCAAAATGCTCCGCGATCTCACCGGCGGACAGGCGGCTCTTTTTCAAAAGGTTCAAGATGGTCCTCCGGGTGGGGTCCGCCAACGCCCGCA
>ONVR01000163.1 GCA_900321335.1 uncultured Eubacteriales bacterium
GTACTTTTCGATGCCCAGCTCCCGGATGATCGTATTGGCGATCTCGTAATCCGCCCGCTTGGGTTTTTCAAAAATCCCCAGATACGGCGCCCGCCCCATCACGACAAAGTCCCGGACCCGGTAGGAATACGTCGCCGCGTGATTCTGGGGCACGTACCCCAGAATCTGGGCGACCTCCCGCAGGCTCATCTCCGCGTGGGACTTTCCGTCGAGAAGGATCTCTCCCCTGGTCGGTTTGAGCAGGTTGGCCAGACAGTTCAGGAGCGTGGACTTCCCGGCGCCGTTGGGGCCGAGGATCGTAAGGATCTCCCCGGCCTCCAAAGAGATGTTGACGTCGTGGAAAATCTGTTTGTCGTTTTTATGATAGGAAAACGCGAGGTTTTTGACTTCCAGAATCATGACAGCTTCATCCTTTGCCCCGAGAGCACGATGATATAGAACGGTGCTCCGATGATTCCCGTGAGAATGCTCAGCGGGAGTTCCATTGACGTGATGTTTCTTGCCAGCAGGTCGATGAGCATCATAAAGACCGCTCCCATGAAGAAGCTCGCCGGGATCGACCTGGTGTTATCCTGTCCTGCGACGATTCTGCTCAGATGCGGGATCACCAGGCCCACCCATCCGATCGTTCCGCAGATGCACACGGAGGAGGCCGTGAGAAGCGTTGAGCAGAGGATGATGACGCCTCTCGTCACCTTGAGGTTTACCCCCAGTGCCTTCGCCTCGCTGTCTCCCAGAGACAGGATGTTGATCCGCCAGCGCAGCAGGATGATGACGACGGTGCAGACAATAATGACCGGCCCCACAGACAGCAGGTCGGTTGCCGTGACTTTTGTCATGCTGCCCATGAGCCAGTAGGTGATGGAGGCCAGCTGGGTCTCGGGATCGGCCAGGTACTTGATGATTCCCATGGCGGAGTCCATGATCCCCTTGACGATAACGCCTGACAGGACCAGCATGGTCATGGCCGTGTTTCGCAGCAGCCGCGGGATCAGCAGGGTCAGGCCCACCGTCAGAACGCCCAGAATGAACGCCAGAGACTGGACCCCGAAAGCGCCCAGTCCCAGCAGGATTGCCATGGCGGCGCCGACGCAGGCGCCGGAGGACACGCCGAGAAGATCCGGGGCGACGAGGGGGTTTTTGAATACCCCCTGATAGGCCGAGCCGGAAATGGAAAGTGCTCCTCCCACCAGCAGCGCCCCCAGCGTTCTGGGGAGCCGGAGGGTGAAGATCACACCCTCGGCTCTCTGATCCCAGGTCATGGGCACATGAAATCCCACCTTTGACAGGAACAGGCGCACCACGTCACCCAGCGGCACACTGAACTTTCCGACGCAGATGGACACGAAGAATACCGCCGCGGTCAGAAGAATCAGGACGATGAGAATGGCGGAGAAGCCCGCCTGTGATAACCGTCTGCCGGAATTGCGTTCCGGATTGTTTGTACCCATGGGATTCCTTCTTATTGACTGTTCTTGTTGGCTTCCACCCGGAAGATCTCGTTGAGCTGCTCCTCGGACAGATCGTAGTTGTAGAAGGATTTATAGAAGTCAACGATCTCCGCTTCCAGATCCAGATCGGCAAAAAGCTCCGGCTGGATCTTCGTTGCGATCCACTTCATGTACAGGGGCTTTTCAAAGGTCATGGGAGGCGACCAGCGGTACAGGCCCGCCGGCACCTTGTACACCCTGTGATTGACCACCGCGTCCACGCCGCTCCAGTCCTGGCCGGGCATGCGGTTTTCATACAGATCGTCCGGTACGTAGTCGTCAAAGTTGCTCAGGAAGATGATCTCCGGATTGAATTCGATGATATCCTCCATGGTGGGAGAGGTGATCTCAACCGGCAGCAGATAGGGATTTCCGCCTACCAGGGTGGCAATGTAGGGGTTGTTGCCCTTGCCGTATACCGTAAGGGATTCCACCTTCTGCACCAGCAGCACCCGGGGGATCTCCTCTTCTCCCAGAGCCTCGATCTCCGCAGCTCTGGTGTCAAAATAGGCGTTGGTCTCTTCGTACCAGGCCAGGGCCTGGGCAGTCCGCTCCTGGCAGTTGAGGGTCTCGCCCATCTTCTCGATCATATGCATGAGGGACTCCACGTCCGTTGCACGGGCGATGAGCACGCAGGGAATGCCAAGGGCTTCCAGCTGCGCGGCGGAATCCGTCTCGGAATCAAAGTTGACGACCAGATCGACCCCGGCGTTGGCAAGGGCCTCCACGTTGACAGAGAAGTCGTCGTTCACCATGGTGGTATCGATGCCTTCCACCTCGGGCGCCAGATACCGGAGCATGGAGATCTCCCATCCGGTGTAGGCAGAGGGCGGGATGGAAACGACGTTTTCCAGCGTCCCCTGCAGGGCGTAGACCATGTTGGGCATGACCATGGAGCCGATGGCAATGCGCTGGGGCTGGTTCGGCACCTCCACCTCACGGCCGGTATCGTCGATCACCGTATGGGTGCCGGTATCTCCGGCCTCCGGCGCTGCCTCGGGGGTCTCGGTCTCCTGCTTTTCTTCAGGCTCTGCGGGTTCTTCGGTCTGCTGGCTATCTGCAGGTTCCGTCGTTTCTGCCGCCGGTGCCGTATCCTCTTTTGCCGTGTCCGCGGTCTCCGCGTCGGCGCTTGCCCCGCTGCTTCCGCAGCCCGCCAGCAGGCTGACCGCCAGGATCAACGCCAGGGCCAAGGCAAGAATGGTTCTGATTTTCTTCACGTGAATACCTCCTGTGTGTGATCTATATTCCGCCGGCATTGGAAGCCGGATGAATACCGTTTCATTCCGGAGAGGGCCTCTCCCAGGATTTGGTTAGTTATACTTAACTATAGGTTAGTGTATACTAATTCATTGCGATTGTCAATGGTTCATAACGCTTTTTCCCGGTTTATTTCCGGCTCGATCCATTGGCTGCGGCAGCTGCGCTTTCGCAAGCAGCCCGGATGATGGTCTCGGTCTGCTCCCCGATAAAATGGGGCGCCGCGTCCCAGCAGAGCTTGCTGGAGAGCGCCGAATGCGGGAGGCTGATCAGCTCCAGGCCAGCCGCTTCCGGAAGCTCACCGAACAGCGGATCGGCGATGAGCGTATGAAATCTGCCGGTGGCAAGAAGGCTGGCAACAGAGTCCTCGTCCGTGAGCACCACGTCTCCCGCTCCCCGCAGGGCCTTTTGGCACTGGGTCATGAGGGCGACGGTGACCCCGGTACCGGGGCAGGTGTTCCGGATGGCCCGGCGGAGGCTGTTAGCGGTGATCTGCTCACCGATGATCAGGATGCCGTCTGATGCGTCGTCGGTGATGACCCGGCTTTTCCTGTCGGCCCGCGTCTGCTCGATCAGGGAGAAGACTTCTTCGCTGCTGCCCACGGGATTGCCCGCCACGTAGGGGATCCCGTATTTTCTTTCCAAAAGCTCCGCCGCGGCAAAACCGGAGACGGACACCACCAGATTCACCTCCGCGGAGGCCAGTTTTCTGATCTGGTCTATGGAGGCGCCCATCATCATTTTCCCCATGACCCGGTATCCCCGGTCCTCCAGGGCCTCTGTCAGCATTGCGTCGTTTCCGTTGTTGGCAAAATCCAGAGGATTGGTTCCCAGGACGTTGATCCCGCCGGGGATCGTTTCCTCCGGCTTCTCCGTAAAGCGCCGGATCAGGGCGCAGAGGGCTTCCGAGATCCCCTCGTCGTACAGATGCAGGCCGTTGGTATCAAAGCCGAAGGCCGGTACGCCGGTTCTCTCCTCAAGCTCGTGGGCGATGCCTTTCATATCCGATCCGATCACCATGGGCACGGGGCTGCCGATGACGGCGTATACCGTGGGGTCGATGTCCTCTCCCGCGGCAATGAGATTGCCCAGGAGCTTTTCATCGTTTCCCATCACGGCGTCGATCTCCCGGAGGCCGGAGCAGAACACCTTGGACCTGGTGCCGAACCAGCGGGGCTCGTCGTAGCCCGTATAGTTGCCGGTACACCCGGAGGCGTCATGGACGACGCTGATTCCCCCCAGGTCAAAAAACGCCGAGCAGATGCCGGAATAGTCCGGCGCATAGGCCGGTAAAGTTATCCATAAGTTTTTCATTCAAATCACCAATACTGTATCCTGGAGCATTTTCTTCATATCCGCTTCTTCCGCCGCTGCTTTCCGGATCATTTCCATGAGCCTGACAACGCCCTGATACCCGTACAGCCCGTTCTGGCCGCCGAGATCCACAACGTGCCGCGCTCCCGACAGATACCCGGCGCTGTAGCCCACCGCTACACATTCTTCCGTCGTCTTTTTCGCCGTTGTCATTTTCGGGTGCTGAGGCTGGTAGATCGGGATCTCCGGGTGTTTTTCCCGTACCCACTGAAAATCCTCCTCATCGGCGGGGATGAGCTTCTGCTCGTAGATGGAATGGACCGTAAAGCCCGCTTCGATCAGGGCTCTTGCAAATTCAAACGGGCGGTTGACCGCCTCCCCGTCCACGATGATCTTTATGTCTCCCAGGGCGCGGGCCGTCTCCTTCAGGGCATTCTCGGCGGCGCTTTCGTATGCCGTAAGGTCCGGGCACTGCGCGCCCATGGCCTGGGCGATCTGCCCATAGGTTTTTGTGATATTCTCCGGCCGGAAAGCGGTGAGCGCCATGACAAACGGGATCCCCAGCTTCTGCCGCATATTCCGGCTGGCATATTTCCCCGGCGGCGCCACGACGATATTCAGCCGGCTTCTGGCCATGCTCTGGTATCCGGCGTAGGTGTCATAATCCGAAATATGCCGGACCTCCTGGGCCCCCATCCGGCGCAGGACTTCAAAGATCTCCATGTCCGGGTGCAGTTCCTGGAGGACCCCGATGATGTTGACCCCCGTATCGGTCTCCGGCGCCGGCTGCAGGACGCTGTAGATCTTGTTTTGAATGTTGACCGCCGGCGGGACGCCCGTATCCGTCGTGGTGGGATTCATGTGGCAGGAGATGAACTGGATATCCGGGTACTTCTCCCCCAGCTCCTCGCAGATCGCGTCAAGATCCGTGCCGAGGAGGTCGTCGATGCAGCTGACAAACAGGGAGAACACCTTCGGCCGCAGGCCCCGATCGGTGCGCATTGCGATGAGAAGATCCGCAGCCTCCAGCACCTCCTGCTCATAATCTCCCGACACGATGGACTCCTCCGTCAGGTGGAGGTAGGACACCGTTCCCCGCCGGCCCTCCATCTGGGCCGCGAGGGAGCCGTGACGGCCGCAGGCCGCAGGACTGATAAACAGATGGTAGCTCTCCGGGATCAGCTGGCCCGCCTTCAGAACGCCCCAGCCGCCGTGGGCCGGGGAGGCGTAGTGCAGGGAATTGGTAAAGATGTTGTCACAGCACATCACGGTTGCATACCTCCAGGACCTTTCCGGCAAGCGCCCGGTAATGCGCCGCCATTTCGCTCTCGGGCAGAGCCTCCACCACCGTTTTCCCGATCTGCTCGGACTGCTGGACCGCCTTGTCCCGGGGGATCGTGTAGAGCACGTCCGTCTCCATCTCCCCGGCGGCTTTTGCTACCAGTTCGTCTTCGTTTTCCACGTTGCGCTTGTTGAGGATGATGCCGCCCATCCTGGCGTAGCCCCGCTTTTCAAATCTGCGGACGGCGGAGGCGATATTGGAGGCGGCGTACAGCGCCATCATCTCCCCGGAGGTGACCACGAACACCTTGTCCGCGTA
>ONVR01000247.1 GCA_900321335.1 uncultured Eubacteriales bacterium
AAATACTTTGGACCCTACGGCGGCAGGAACATGACGAAAAACGCCATCGACGCCATCTGCAAGGCCCTCCGGCTGCCCACCTGCTCCCGAAAGTTTCCCCGGGATATCGGCAAGGAGCGGCCCTGCCTGAATTACCACATGGGCACCTGCCGGGGCTACTGCCTGAAGGACGCCCGGGTTTCCGAGTATCGGGAGGCCGTGGCCGCCGCGGTGATGATTTTTGAAGGGAAAACGTCGGAGCTGACCGCCCGGCTGAAACAGGAGATGGAGCAGGCCGCGGCGGAGCTGCGGTTTGAGGTCGCCGCGGAAAAGCGGGACAAGCTCAAGGCCATCGGGCTTCTGGAGACGAAACAGCGGGTGGTGGCCGGCTCTGCCATGGACACGGACGCCGTGGGCTTTTACCGGGGCGAGGCCAAATGCTGCTACACGGTGCTGCACTATTACGGCGGGGACCTGCTGGATAAGGACTACGAGATCGTCGAGCCTCTGCTGGAGAGCGACGAGGAGGCCCTGTCCGCCATCCTGACTCAATACTACGAAAAGCGGGGCGCCTGGCCCCGGCAGATCCTGCTGCCCTTCGCCCTGGAGGACGCCCCCGAGCTGGAGCGGCTCTTCACGGAGAAGGCCGGACGCAGGGTCCGGCTCGCCGCGCCTCAGCGGGGAGAGAAAAACGCCCTGGTGAAGGCGGCTGTGCTCAACGCGAAGGAAGAGACGGAGCGGGTGACCACCCGGGAGGAGAAATACAATAAGACTCTGAAATGGCTGACGGACGCCCTGCAGCTGCCGGCTCTTCCCCGGCGGATCGAGGCCTATGATATTTCCAACACCGGGGCCTCGGACATCGTGGCGTCCATGACCGTGTTTATAAACGGCAGACCCGCCAAGCGGGAATACCGGCGCTTTACCATCAAGACCCTGACGGGGCCTGACGATTACGCCAGCATGCACGAGGTGATCTCCCGTCGCATGGCCCGCTTCAACGAGGCCGATGAGAAGTTCAACACCCTGCCGGACGTGATGTTCATCGACGGCGGGGAAAACCACGCCAAGGCGGCCCTGAGCGCCGTGCTGGAGAGCGGCCACAGTCTGCCGGTGTTCGGCATGGTCAAGGATGACCGGCACAGGACCCGCGCGCTGGTCACCACCCAGGGACAGGAGATCGGCATCGCCGCCAACCCCGCGGCTTTTGCCTTTGTGGGGACGATCCAGGAGGAGACTCACCGCTTTGCCATCGAGTTTCACCGAAAGCAGCACATCCGGCATACCATCACCTCGGAGCTGGAGAAGATCCCTCACGTAGGAGAAAAGCGTCGGGCCGACCTGCTGAAATTCTTTGGGAGCGTGAAGGCCATCAAAGGGGCGGAAAAGGAAGAGTTGATAAAAGTGGTGCCGAAAAACGCAGCAGACGCGATTTTTGAGCATTTTCACGGCGAAAGTGGGGAATAAGTAAACATGAGAGTCATAAGCGGTACAGCCCGTGGCCGGAAGCTCAAGGAGCCGGACGGACGTCGGGTCAGACCCACAACGGATAAGGTCAAGGAGTCTATGTTCAACATCGTCCAGTTCCAGATCCAGGATGCTGCGGTGCTGGATCTCTTCGCAGGGTCGGGACAGCTGGGCATCGAGGCCCTGAGCCGGGGGGCGGAGAGTGTCACCTTCGTGGACAGCGCCAGAGACTCGGTGAAGCTCGTCCGGGAAAACGTCCGGACTGCGGGCTTCGAGGAACGCGCGCAGATTTTCCAGACCGACGCCATCGGTTTTCTGGAGCACTGCGGCAAGTTTGACCTGATTTTTCTCGATCCGCCCTATGATACGGATCTGATCGACAGAGCGCTGGAGAAAATAATAGAATTTGACATCCTGAAGAATGATGGTATAATACTCTGTGAGACAAAAGACGATCGAGTATTGGGTGAGCCCGCGGCGCCGTACTGCGCGGGACGGACATATCACTACGGCAAGATCCGGCTGACGGTGATTCACAGGCCGGGAGACGAATGAGGTTTTTCTATGAAAATTGCGGTGTACCCCGGCAGCTTTGATCCGGTGACCTACGGGCACCTGGACATCATCAAAAGGGCCGCCCGGATCTTTGACAAGCTCTACGTTTGCGTGATGGTCAACTCCAACAAGGATCCCGTTTTTTCCCGGGAGGAGCGGTTGGACTTTATCCGGCGGATCACAAAGGACATCCCCAACGTGGAGGTGGAGACCTCCGATGAGCTGCTGGTACGCTATGCCAAGCGCAAAGACGCCGTGACCATTGTCAAGGGCCTGCGGGCCGTGTCCGACTTCGACGCGGAGTTTCAGATGGCGCTTGCCAACCGGAGCATTGACAAAACCATCGACACGGTGTTTCTGGCCTCTTCGGAAAAATACACCTATCTGAGTTCCACCATCGTCAGAGAAATGGCGAGATTTCATACGGATCTCTCGGAGTTCGTACCCGAGGAGATCATCGGCGACATTATGAAAAAATATGAGACAGGGGGAAAATGATATGGCAGACAACGTAAGGGACCTTATCGGTTTACTGGAGGACATGATTGAAAACGCAAAGGGCCTGCCCCTGGGCGTGGATAAGTGCCTGATTGAGCGGGACAGAGCCCTTGAGATCCTTGAGGAGATCAAAACGAATCTGCCCACAGAGCTCGATGAGGCCCGCCGTCTGGTCGAAGCGCGGACCGAATACGTCAACAATGCCAAGCGCGAGGTGGAGGACATGCGCCGCAACGCGGAAGAGCGGGCAAAGCGGCTGATGGACGAGCAGGAGATCGTCAAGTACGCCAAAGCCAAAAGCGCGGAGATGCTCTCCACAGCGGACAAAAAATCCAACGAGCTGCGCCGAATGGCCAACCAGTACGCCGACGACACCATGCGCCGGGCGGAGGACGCCCTGGCGGAGACCCTCGATGAGCTCCGGCAGGCCAGAGCCAAGTTCCGTGCAGCTGCCGGAAGCGACGCCGCCCAGCGGCAGGAGGCCGCTCCGGAGATCGACATCGATATGGATGAGGCGTAATTCCACAACTTAAAAAAGAATCATTTTCAGGATTCGCACGTTTTGAAAAAAACGTGCGAATTTTTTTGTTTTAGTTGCGAAATTTCCCTTTTTTGGT
>ONVR01000085.1 GCA_900321335.1 uncultured Eubacteriales bacterium
CCCATGGGTGACGTGGCGGCCTGCTGCGGCATGAGCCAGGCAGGGCTCAAAAGCCTCCTCTACCGTACCCGGCAGAGTCTGAGGGCTTACCTCGTAAAGGAGGGATTTGATCTATGAGCAGAAAAGAGCAGTTTCTGGACGCCATGGGTGCCCTGGACGACCGGACGCTGGAACAGGTGGATGCACGGCGGCGTGAGAAAAAGCGGCAAAAGCGGCTGCATCTCCGTTGGGCTGCCGTGGCGGCCTGCCTTTGCCTTGCAGCGGCCGTGATCCTTGTGCTGCTGTCTGGACGAGAGGCCGTAGGAGAAAACACACTGCCGGAGGCGGCCATCCGGGAAGATACAGAACGTCATGAACAAACCGCCGGGCCGGGGAGGACCTCGGATACTTATCAGACCCTGCCGGAACTGCTGGCATATCTGAGCGACCACGATTATCACGGGGACATGGCGGGAGACGGTAAGCAGACGGCACAGTTCTCTGAAGCCTCCGGCGAAGGCACGGAAGTCGGCGAGGAAAAAACGGCTGTGACACTGCAGACCGAGGGCGGCGCCTGGGCGTATCACGTCGGGCGGGATGCCGTTTACATCTCCCGTCTGGAGGGGGCCCGGGCCGTCAGCGTGGGGCACATCGAAGATCCGGCGGATTGCCTGTTTCTGTGGGATACCCACCTGGCACTGGTGTCCACATTCCAATCGGGAGGGAACGAACTGGACCCGGAGATGAGCACCCGGGTGACGATCTGGGATCTTGCCGACCCGGAGGAGCCCGTCCTGTTGGAGACCTATGAGCAGCTGGGCGCCCGAAGCGTCTGCTGGACGGCAGGGGAGAAGCTGTATCTGACAACGGAAGACGGGGTCTGCGCCTGCGGTTGGTCCCGGTTGGACGACGTCAGCGGCTATTACCCGGCCCTGACCCATAACGGGGAGAAGGTCCCCTGGGGCGACGAGGATATCGACATTCTGGGGCAGCCCGGCCAGGTCCGGTATACCGCCGTTTCCGTTATCAGCATGGCAACGGGACAGCTTGCGGAAAAACAGGCCTTTTACGGGGATATCAACCGGATCTTCTACGGTCCGGACTGGCTGGCCCTTACTGTGGCGAGCCTCACCGAGACGCTGCGGGAAAACCCGGTGGTCTATACCTTTGACGGAAGCCTGACGTATACCGGGAAAATCGTAACCGCTGCCGCGGTGGACGCCCCGGAGCGCAACGACCAGAAAGACTACGTTCCCCAGGACGGCACCTACGTGGATATCATCTCCCTGTCCCGCCGGGACGGCGTCTACCGGATGGTCGGCAATTGCATGGTCCGGCAGGGCGAAAAGAACACAAGCGCCTTCCTGGCCCTGACCGGAGATCCCGCCACCGGCGAGACGAGGGCGGCCATTCTGCCCAGCGGTGAATATCCGGGAGAGACTTATCCCTTTGCGGCCTATACCGAGATCCTATGGGAACCGGACAGAGCCGTGATCTGCCTGGGCGTGATGACGGATATGCAGGCCCAGGATCTGGGGATGAAAACGCGGTTTTTGTTCGTGACTTTTGCTGGCATGGAGGCCGCCTTCCATGAAAACGAGCTTGCGGCGGACTACGTGGCCGGCACGGTGGGCACGTATTACGGCAGCCCGCTGGGGGAACTGTTCACGCTGATCCCGCTGGATGAGGGGATCTGTCTGCGATATACGGATCTGGGCTTTGGCGCCGGCGGCTTCGACGTGTTCGATTTTTCCGACAGCGACGCGCCGGAGCAGCTCTACCGGGCCGACACCTCTCTGAGCGGGGAGGGCGCCTTTGACTTTGTCAGTCTTATCTACGATCCCCGTCTCTACGGGGCTGAGACCTTCGGTGTGCTGCGGGTCACACTGGGGCCGGAAGAGTACTTCCGGGACGTGGAGCTGTCCTGGTGCGTCTTCGCCGTTGACCCCACGGCGGATGAGCCCCTTGTGCTGCTTTCGGAAATGCCGGTGGAACGGGTCGGGACCTTCTTCGGCGCGGCGGATCTGGGCATAGCCGTGTGGGAGTATGGGGGCAGCACATACTGCGTGACCCGGGACATGACGGCACCGGTCGTTTGCGCCGCTGTCGGCAGCTGAAAAAACGGAAAAGCCAATTGCAGCGCAGCCGGGGATGTGGTACAATGAGGCCGACATCCCCGGAGGCTGCTTCCGGGAGAATTCGGAAAGGGGCGCAGTCGGATCCCGGCGGCGCGGCCACAGGCCGCATGCCCGCGTTACCGGCTGCACGATC
>ONVR01000234.1 GCA_900321335.1 uncultured Eubacteriales bacterium
CAAAGTGTTCTATATTCTCCCGGAAAGCGACGTGGACCGGCGTGTCTTTATATCTGTATATACCTGTATTGCCGATCGCATTATAGGCGGGAAGCTCAGGCTCGATCACGCGGAATTTCCCGTATAAATCTTCCAGCCAGTCTTCCGCTGTTTCATGCCCCTCGGTAAACGCGTCATACAGCCCGATGTTTGCCGCGATCTGTTTCAGCCATTCATACTCCGGACGGCTTTCGTACATCGGTTCCACAACGCGATGACTGAAGGCCATGATATTCCCGTTCATTACAGTGGGGAAATTATTCTCCTCAAGAAAAGATGTGCAGGGGAGAAGCAGATCGGCATAGCGGGCGCTTGGCGTCATAAACACATCGCTGACAACAATAAATTCGATTTTGCTTTCATCTTCCAGTACCGCGCGGCTCCTGTTTACATCGCTGTGCTGATTGATCAGGCAGTTGCCGCCGAGATTCAGGATCATCTTAATATTCTGATCCAGACGGGCGTTTATGCCTTCCGGATACCGCTGCTGATTCTTGCGCATCCGCATATCGCAGCCAAGATAGCGCAGTCCGTCCTGGATTGTCAGGTCGGTGCCGTGATCTGCCGCTTCGCACCACAAAAAACTGGGTATGGAGAAGGGGAAGGGGTTTGGCGGAATCGGAAGCGCTGGCTGCGCATGCCGGTTCCATACGGGGACACCGGCAGCTGACCCTCCGGGGATACCGATACTGCCGAGAAGCGCGCACAGCGCAATTGCGCCCCGGACGGCCTGCTCCCCGTTGGCGTGCCGCTGGGGGCCCCAGCCCTGGATAATATTGCAGGGCTTTGCCTCCCACATGCGTCCGGCCAATTCCCGTATCCTTTCTGCCGGCAGACCGGTAACGGATGCGCCCCATTCAGGCGTTTTGGCGATTCCGTCTTTCTTCCCGGATAAATAAGCAAAATAGCATTCATCTTCGGGAACTCCGGCGGGAAGGGATTCCGGCGTAAACCCCTGGCAATATGTTTCAATAAAATGACTGTCATACCTTCCGGTTGAAAAGAGTTCATACGCGATGGCATCCGCCAGGGCGGCATCTGTGTCAGGCCTTACAGGATACCAGTCACAGTCAAGCTCCTTGCATGTCTTATTCTTCCTGGGATCGATGGAAATAAAATCGATCCCGGCAGCTTTCGCCCTGCGGAGATAAAACATGGTGGCATTCCCGAATTTGGTTTCTGCAGGATTATGTCCCCACAAAACGATCAGGGACGAATTGAGCCAGTCTTCGGGGCTGTTTCCCGTCAAAAAATCTCCGTATACATAAGGAACAATACCTTCCGAGCAGGCGCAGCTGTAGGAGTTGTAATAATCGAGAAAACCGCCGTCCAACGCAAGCAGCCGCTTTGCAAACTGACGTCCGGAGAGGGCGCCGCATTCAGCGGTGGCGTGCATGACGTGTCTGGAGCCGGGACCGTAAGTATCCCGGATCCGGATCCATTCTCTTGTGATCCACGCGATGGCCTCATCCCACGAAATACGCACAAATTCGCCGGGGCCTCGTTTTCCGACGCGTTTCATCGGATACTGGAGACGCCGGTCACTGAGATATGTCGTATGATAGTTGATTCCCCGGGGGCAAGCTGCGAACACAACGTCACCGTTGGCTTCTTCTTTTGTCTCAGTTGTAATCTTGACCACTTTGCCGTCTTTGACATGGCATTTAATAAGACATAACGACGCGCAGTTATTGCAGCCGGCAGTCTGGATGATTGATTCTTCCATGGCGATTCTCTCCTTTCGGGACAACCTATAGGTCGGGGCTTTGGCCAGACGGCAGCCTGAAATTATTTGAACTTTTCTGAAAAAAACTTGACAAAAGCGAATTCAGAAGCTATAATCCCACTTATACGGTAGGAAAGTAGTATTATAGATTTTCAGAAAGAGGGGGGCATGTGTATGCTCGTGTTTCAGAGGATCGTCCGGCGTATGTTTTCCGGCTACAGATCCGAATAAGAGAATGGCGCCGCATTTGAAGCCATGTGCTGGATGATTGCTTTTGCAACATCAAACTTACCGGCAACTATATAATCCAGAATCTTCTGGTGGTTTTTGACGGCGTCATCGTAATACATGGTCGGCTCCGACGGTTCCTCCATTCCGGCAATTGTATAATGCTCGTCGAAATATTTGATCAGCGTAGAGTAGATAAGCTCGTATGCAAAGATAAACATACCGTTTTCCGTCATTTTGCAAAGCGTGAGGTGAAAATTATAGTCTTCCTTTGCAAAAGCGTGCTTGTCGAGCGCTTTTCCCGCTTTCTCCATGCGGTTGATGCAGTTTTGCAGCTCGCGGACATACTTGGACAGAATCGGCTTTTGAGCGATCAGATCAATTGTTGCCGATTCGATCGTCACGCGGTATACCGAGATATCACTGTGAGAAATGTTGGAAAACATCACTCCGGAAACGCTCTGGATCAGGCTGAAGAAATTGAACTTGGAGACATATGTACCTCCGCCGCTGCGGGTTTCCACCAGGCCCAGCGCAGAAAGCTTCTGCAGAACGGCACGGATGGTGACACGACTGACGCCGTATTCTTCGGCGAGATCATTCTCTGCCGGGAGACGGTCGCCGGGATCCCAGTAGTGTTTTTCAATTTTATCCAGCAGTGCATTGTAAATAGCGTCAGCAGAGGATACTTTCTTCACAGTCTTTGACATTTAACGTGCCCTCACTCTAATTAGATTCCGGATAATAAAAACAAGCTCAGAAAGTCATGTCCTTTCCTGCGTCCAGACCCCATGCAGTAAACATTTCGTTATAGAACGGGGGACGGGGAAAATCAAATTCCATGCAGATATGAGCCTTCCTGTAAGCGCTGAAAGGCGTATCAATCGCCACCATGCCCTCATAGAGTTCGTTGAGCCTGTTAAACGGCAGGCAGAGGATGATCTCATTGCTCGTGCTCATGGCGCGCTCCTGCTCACCGGGGTCGGGAATGGCAACGGTATACTCACCTGTCAGCATGGATTTGACGATGGTGTAGATGCAGGAGTCAAGGGCTTCAAATTCGACCTTAAGCATCTTGCCGGTCTGATTCTTGATGGCTCGGAACAGCGTACGGAGCTGGAAGTTGTTGTCACAGTTGATCAGAATGACATCCGGCTCATAGTCAACGCTTTCGGCAGGGCCGACGAGTGTTCCTGTGTATTTATCAGGCGGGAGCATGGGGAACTCGTTAAAGAATTCTGCCGCCTTGTCCATGTCTTTGATGCCAAGCGCGGGCAGCAGTGCGTCGTAGGCTTTGGTTCCCGGGCTGCAGTCAACCAGTCCGAATCCAACGAGAGATGCCCAGCACCAGTGGTCCTTTTTATCCATATAAACGGTCATGCCGTCGCGTTTGGCCAGCGCCTGCGCCTGACAGTACGCCATATGGCCGATTTTTTCCGCCCGAACAGCATAGGCAGGGATCTCATCTTCCGGCGTTGTCATTTTAACTGCCTGGGGATGCAGGTTGAGCTGAAGCTTTTCCGCAATATCGATTACTTTTTCATTCCAGGTCATTGTTTGTCTTCCCCTTCCAGAATCATTTCAGCGGCCAGGCGGGCTGCGGCGGCCACAACGGTACCGCAGCGCTCAACATGGCCTTCGAGTTCAAAAAACGCCTGCTGGCCTTCCGGCGTATCCAGCTGATAAGCCTTGCCGAAAAGCTTCTTGTGGATCTCGGGACACAGAACTGTGCCGAACTGCGCTTTAAAGCGATCGCGGAATTCCGAGAACCTGGGAGCCGTGGTCGCTCCGAAAACATCGTCGTCAGGCGCGGCCCGTTCCTGGGCGATGGAGGCGTTATACTTCAGTCCGACGGCGAGCAGGCCGGCACAGTAAGCGCCGCAGGACCCGCTGGCGGACCCGGTGCCGCCGCAGAGAGAAGCGGAGGCGGTTACAAGACATTCCGGTATGAAGTCGAAGACTTCGGCAAGACCGGCCAGCGTGCTCCTGGAGCAGACATCGTCCCGGCACTGGAGTTCATACGCGGCCTTCGCCGCTTTTTCGATGCGTTCCTGTTTTTCCTTATCCATAACAAATCTCACCCTTTACGATTACAGGATCCTGTAATTCATTCTGATTATATCAATTAATATGTCAGTTTTCCACTGTTATTTTCGTGGCGTTGGAAATTGCCTCATCCGTCCACTCGTTTCCGATACCGGGGATTTCGGGGGCTGAGATCGTACCGTTTACCGGCTGATAATCGTATTTGCAGAGCTCCCTGTTATATGCGTGCAAAAAGCAGAGATGGTGCTCGTGAATGATGAAGTTCGGAAGCGCCGTTTCCAGCTGAACAGCCGCGACGGAGCTGAGGGGAGAACCGCAGGCGTGGGCCTGGACCGCCACATCATAGGTATGGGCCACATCACAGATTTTTTTCGCTTCCGTAAATCCGCCGCATGTCCCGATATCCGGCTGCGCCACCTGAAGAGCGGAGGCTTCAAAATACGGCATATACTGCCAGCGGGAGAAGATCCGCTCGCCGTTGGCAACGGGAATGTTTATATTCTCGCAGATATACTTTGATGTTTTGGCAGACGGTGTATTGGGCTCTTCAAAGAAGAAGATGTTGTAGGGCTCTGCCGCATTGGCCAGCTGGATTGCGGACATGGCGTCCAGATTGGAGTGGTTTTCAATAATGATATCTACATCATCCCCGACGGCTTTGCGTACGGCTTCGAGCCGATCGATGGCAACACGAAGCGTCCTGGGATCCATCTTGGCGCGTTTGCGGTCGCGGTCGAAGACCCCGCCGTTTTCATCAAATACGTAAAAGTCGATTTTTACAGCGTCGTATCCGTCTGCTTCGACACACTTTTTTGCGATCTCGGCATACTGTTCCGGCTTCCAGAGCATTTCATGCTTCGGACCGAATCCCTGCTGGATCTGACTGGCATAACAGCGCAGAACGGGATTGCGTTTGCCACCAAGCAGTTTATAAAGAGGAACGCCGAATGTTTTTGCACGGATATCCCAGACGGCCATATCGATGGCGGAGATGCCGGCAAATACAACAGGACCGCCGGCCATGCCCCAGAAGGTTTCCTTGTGCATTTTATCCCAGATCACTTCATTGTCCAAAGGATCCATTCCGATTACAAGCTGGGCAAGATCGCGGATCATGCCGAACGCAGCGTGATAACCGACACCGTAGGACAACGCCGCCTCTCCGTCACCATATATACCTTCATCTGTGTAAATGCGGCATCCGATAGGGTGGAAGAACGGAACAGTGTGACAGTGAAACTCGAGAACCTCTACCTTTGTTATTTTCATATCAAAGCCTCCAGATACAGAATGGACAATCCGGCTTAAATTGCCGGCAAAGAAATACCTGGAATACAGGCGCCGGAAAACATGAAAACGCCGGCACAACCTGTAATACAGATTTTCTCTTATTATAAGAGATGGAGGCGTATATGTCAATACTTTTTCCGATCGATTCAGGCGATCCTGCAGCGTGGAACTATCGTGATTATAACAAAAATCACATGCAGCAAGCGCTGAATTCCGTCATAATGTTTAATTTATGGAGATATTTTTTGATGATTCTCACTGATTGACAGATCATTGGGCTGGATATATAATGAAGAAAATCTGTAATACAGAATTTTGAAACCTCAAATCCGTTTTCAGATGGAAACGAATCACATAAGCAAGGGGGAGGGCACAGGATGCTGAAATATATCCTGAAGCGTCTGGGACAGACACTGATCGTAATTGTAATTGTTGTTGTTGCGGTGTTTTTCCTGACCAGCATGCTGCCGGGAGATCCTGTCTATATCATTGCCGGAGATGCGACACTTACGCCGGAGGAGTATGACGTGGTGTATAAGGAGCTGCTGCTGGACAAACCAATTTATGAAAGGTTCTTTATATGGCTCGGCAACTTTATCAGCGGAGATTTTGGAAGATCATACCTGTATAATGTGCCGGTCAAGGATGTCATTCTCTCCCGTGTGGGCATTACCGTATATTTCTCGGTATTGTCCCTGATCCTGAGTATAATCTTTGGCGTTCTGTTCGGCATAATCTGCGCGGTGAACCGAGGGAAGGTCGTAGACACGATCCTGACGCTGGTAGCAAACATAGCAAGCTGCCTGCCGCAGTTCTGGATCGGCCTGATCCTGCTCTTTGCCTTTTGCATCAAGCACCAGATCCTGCCGTCTCTGGGATTTGGCTGGCCGGGCAAAGTCGGCTGGGCAACTCATATCAAGACATCGATCATGCCGATCGTATGTCTGTCCTTCGGAAGCATTGCAAGCTACGTAAGACAGACCCGTTCGAGCATGCTGGAGGTTATCAAGCAGGATTTCGTCCGTACGGCAAGATCAAAAGGCGTTCCAGAGAAAAAAGTCATATTCAAGCATGTCATGAAGAACGGCTTGATCCCAATCGTTACGATCACCGGCAATCGTCTTGCAATGCTTCTCGGAGGCTCCATGTTTGTCGAAACCGTTTTCAATATCCCCGGTCTCGGCGCACTTATGATGAAGAGTGTACTCGGACGGGATATCCCTACAATTCAGGCTATGGTCATCCTGCTGACGCTGGTTTCTTGCCTGGCGTACATCCTGACAGACGTCATGTACGTAATCGTGGATCCCAGGATCAGCATTGTATCCAGACGTGAATAAAGGGGGGCGTTTCTGATGAGTAAAGTGAAAGCAGTCAATCCGAATACAAACAACGTCCCGAAGCGGAAGACCGGCACCCAGCGGTTCTTCTCCATTCTGTTCCAGCGTAAGATCATAATCGTTTGCTGCGTTATCCTTTTTCTTTTCGTGTTCGGCTCTGTATTTGCCAATGTCATCGCCCCGTATGACCCGGATGACGCGGTAATGCGTGAGAGCAGTCAGGGCATTTCCTCCGCCCACTGGCTCGGCACGGACAACCTCGGGCGCGACACGTTCAGCCGTATCCTTTACGGCGGACGGGTCTCGCTGGCTGTCGGTGTTCTGGCAACCCTGGTGGCCGCAGCGATCGGTATTCTGATCGGTATGATCGCAGCGTATTTCGGCGGATGGGTAGACATGGTGATCATGCGTCTGTGCGAAGCGATGATGTCCATACCGAATATCGTGCTTGCAATGTCCCTGATCGCTGTATTCGGCTCCGGACTTATAAACCTTGTCATTATCATGGGCATTTCCAGCGTTCCCGTATTTGTCAGAATGATGCGGGCCCAGGCGCTTCAGATCCGTGAGAGCGAATATATCAAATGCTGCGAAACACAGGGGGCAGGCAACCTGTATATCATGTTCCGGCATATTCTTCCCAACGCGATCTCCCCTCTGATCGTTATGATGACCCAGATGGTCGGCGGCATGATCCTGATGGAATCCGGCCTCAGCTTTATCGGTATCGGCGTTCAGATCCCGATGTCCTCCTGGGGCACCATGATCTCCGATTCCAAGACCTATCTTGCTTCCAACCCCGTACAGGCCATATCACCGGGTATCTGCATCGCACTTCTGGTCGTATGCCTGAACGAGATAGGCGACGCTGTTCGTGACGGTCTTGATCCAAGACTTCGCGGTGAACTGTAAAAGGAGGGACGATCAATGAAAAAACTACTGGATGCGAGAAATATCGTTACCACCTTTACCAATGAAAAAATCGAAAGCACGGTTGTCGACGACGTCTCTTTCTACATTAACCCCGGTGAGATCATCGGTCTTGTCGGTGAGTCCGGAAGCGGTAAGTCCATTACTATGCTCAGCACGATTCAGCTTCTTGCCAGCAATGGAAAAGTCCGAAGCGGGGTTGTGGAGTTGGATGAAAACGGAACCAATATCCTCGAATACGCTGTCAACAGCAAGGAAATGGGAAAGATCCGCGGCGGCAGGATCGGCATGATCTTCCAGGAACCGATGACGACACTCAATCCGGTCATGACCATCGGGCACCAGATCCAGGAGTCGATCATGATCCACCTCGGACTGGGGAAGGAAGAGGCCAGGCAGAAAGCCATATCCTGGCTGGAAATGGTCAAGATCCCGGATGCGGCTGAACGTTACAACTATTATCCCCAGCAGTTCTCCGGCGGAATGCGCCAGAGGATCGTAATGGCAATGGTCCTTGCGGCGGAACCGGATTTCATCATAGCCGATGAGCCGACTACGGCTCTTGACGTTACCATTCAGGCACAGCTGCTGGAGATGATCCGGGATATCTGCAAGGC
>ONVR01000010.1 GCA_900321335.1 uncultured Eubacteriales bacterium
GCGTTGTAATTACACCGAGGGTGTCCCCGTGTGACAGTATAACAGCAAGGTCTGTACCCGGCCCGCCGGAAAGCGTTGTAATCACACCGCGGCTTCCCCCGTGTGACAATGTGACGGTACGGTCCGCACCCGGCACGCCGGAAAGCGTTGTAATTACACCGAGGGTGTCCCCGTGTGACAGTATAACAGCAAGGTCTGTACCCGGCCCGCCGGAAAGCGTTGTAATTACACCGAGGGTGCCCCCGTGTGACAGTATAACGGCAAGGTCTGAACCCGGCACACCGGAAAGCGTTGTAATCACACCGATGGTGCCCCCGTGTGACAGTATAACGGCAAGGTCTGAACCCGGCACGTTATAAAAGTTCTTTTTGCCCACTTTTTCTTACAAGAAAAAGTGGGTCAGCAGTCGATGGCGCTCTGGTAGCCCTCCCAGTTGGCCTCCCGGACACTCCGGGGGCTTCTGCAGTCACCGGCGATATAGAACGTCGGCGCGCACAGACGCAGGGAGAGCGCCTGCTCCAGATTGGGCGTCATACCCATAGCCGTAACCACCGTGTCCGCCGCAAAGAGCTTCTGCCCCTCCGCGTCCTCCGCCAGAACGCCGTCGGGCGTGACGGCGGTGGCTCTGGTGCCGGTGCGGACGTCGATGCCGTATTTCTTGAACTGGAGGTTCAGGGCGTTGCCGTGGAGGACATTGCCGCCGTAGGTGAGGGTATCCGCCATTTCCAGCACCGTGCACGTCCGGCCCAGCATGGACAGATACACGCTCAGCTCCGTGCCCACAAGTCCGCCGCCGAGGATAACGACCTTCTGCCCGGCCTTTTCCGGGTGCATATACAGCTCCTGGGAGCTGATGACGTTTTGCCCGTCAATGCCCGGAATGGGGGCGACAAACTCCCGGGCGCCCACCGCGGCAATGATCACGTCCGCGCCCACGGCCTCGGCGTATGCCGGTGTCACGTCCACGTTCAGACGCACGTCGATCGCCCCGTTCTGCACGTGGCGCTCCTGATAGTTGAGATACTCGTCCAGATGGCGCTTGAAGGGCACCTTCTCCTCGCAGCGCAGCACGCCGCCCAGACGGTCCGACTTCTCGCAGAGGATCACCTCGTGCCCACGCTCCGCAGCCGTGAGAGCCGCCTGCATACCGGCAATGCCGCCGCCCACGACCAGGACCTTTTTCCGGCGCTGGGCGGGCTTGACAATATCGTAAATGTACTCCAGAGACTCGCCGATCTTCGGATTGATGGCGCAGCTGTACTCCCCGCCCTGGATCAGGTGGGAGAAGCAGGACAGACACCGCAGGCAGGGCGCGATCTCCTCCCGCCGGCCCTCCATGGCCTTGACGGGGGTATCCGGATCGGCGGAGAGCTGACGGGCCAGCTCCACCACGTCCGCCTTGCCGGAGGCGATGATCTCCTCCATCATCTCCGGATCGCTCAGAGAGCCCACCGTGGCAACGGGGGTTTTGACGTGCTTTTTGATCTCCGCGGCGTACTTGACGTTCACCCCGTCCTCCAGGAACATGTTGGGATGGGTGACGGTAAATACCTCGTCCACCTCGTGGCAGCCCGCAGAGACGTGGATCAGATCCACGTGTCCGTCCAGAGCCTTGGCGATCTGAATGCCGTAATCCAGATCGTAGCCCCCGTCGTAAACCTCCGAGCCGCTGATGCGCATCTCAATGACGAAATTTCTGCCGCAGGCCTTCCGGATGGCGTCCGCCACCGCGATGGGGAAGCGCATCCTGTTTTCAAAGCTGCCGCCCCACTGATCCTTCCGGTCGTTGGAGGGGAACATGAACTGGCTGAGCAGCCAGCCGTGCCCTCCGTGTACCGTCACCATGCCGAAGCCGCTGCGCTTGGCAAACAGCGCCGCGTCGGCAAATTTCGCAATGGTGCGCTCAATGATCTCCTCCGGCATCTGCTTGGCCACGATGGGCCGGTTGCGGTTGTGGAAGTTCTGAGTGACCGTCTCGATGGGCCCGTAGATGGTGTTGCCCTCCATAAAGGACTTCCGGGCGCTGCTGCCGCAGTGGTTGAGCTCCACCGAGGCCACCGCCCCGTGACGGCTGATCCGCCGGGCCAGCCGGTCCAGATGGACCGAGGCACCGAAATCGTCCATGTGCATGTGGGGCCCGTTGCCACTGCC
Organism: uncultured Eubacteriales bacterium; assembly: GCA_900321335.1. Lineage (GTDB taxonomy): Bacteria > Bacillota > Clostridia > Oscillospirales > Oscillospiraceae > RUG678. Next base: position 2,152 of record ONVR01000010.1, read on the forward strand.
CAGCTCCGTGTCCACCACGGCATCGCCAATACAGACCGCGGCACAGCCGCCCATGGCCTTGCGCTCGTAAAAAGCCATACACTCGTCCGTGGGCTGATTGCCGTAGGTGGAGTAGCTCGTGCCCTGGGGCGCGGCAAAGATCCTGTTCCGGAAATACGTGTTTGCCAGAATGATCGGGGAAGACAGATGGGGATACTTCTGCGCGTACATGATGAAACCTCCAAATACCAGTAGATTTTACAAAAATCACTGCCTCATGATATCACAGAAGGGGGAATTTGTTAAGTATGGGATCATGCAAATATTAAAACTTTGTGCACTTTGCCCCGAACCTGCCCCTCCGGAATCCGGAAAAAGGGGTTGTAACAAATTGGAATCTCGTGTATAATAGCATTTGGTTTATACACTAAATGACAAAAGGATGATCCCCATGAGTTTTCATTTTCAGGAAAAACTGCCCATCCCGGCAGAGACAAAAAAGCGCTACCCCGTCTCCGAGGAGATGGCCCGGAAAAAGGCGGAGCGGGACGGCGAGATCCGTGACGTGTTCACGGGAGAGAGCGATAAATTTATTCTCGTCATCGGCCCATGCTCCGCGGACAATGAGCCGGCCATGCTGGACTACGCCGGACGCCTGGCTGCGGTCCAGGAGGAAGTGGCCGACCGGCTGATCCTGGTGCCCCGGGTGTACACCAACAAGCCCCGGACCACGGGCCTGGGCTATAAGGGCCTGCTCCACCAGCCGGACCCGGAGAAGGAATCCGATCTGTTTGCCGGGGTGCTTGCCATCCGGAAGCTCCACATGCACGTGCTGGAGCAGACGGGCCTGCCCACGGCGGACGAGATGCTCTACCCGGAGAACTACTGGTACCTGTCGGACGTGCTGTCCTACGTGGCGGTGGGCGCCCGGAGCGTGGAAGACCAGCAGCACCGGCTCACCTGCAGCGGCATGGACATTCCCGCCGGGATGAAAAATCCCACCGGGGGCGACCTGTCCATTATGATGAACGCCGTCATCGCGGCCCAGGCGCCCCAGTCCTTTATCTACCGGGGCTGGGCGGTGAACACCGACGGCAACGAGCTTGCCCATACGGTCCTGCGGGGCGCCACGGACAGCAACGGCAATACGATCCCCAATTACCACTATGAGGATCTGGCCGGGGTGGCGGAGCTGTACGCCCATGCGGAGCTGAAAAACCCGGCCTGCATCGTGGACACCAACCACGCCAACTCCGGCAAGCGATTCAAAGAGCAGATTCGCATCGCCAAGGAGGTCATGCACAGCCGCCGCCACAACGGAGATATCCGGGCGCTGGTGAAGGGCCTGATGATCGAGAGCTATCTGGTGGAGGGCAATCAGAAGATCGGTCAGCACACCTACGGCTGCTCCATCACTGACCCCTGCCTGGGCTGGGAGGACAGCCAGCGGCTGATCTACGAGATCGCCGAACAGGTGTAACACCTGCCGCCGGGAAGATACCGGCGTGAGACCGGGAAGGAGCGTTTCATGGAACAAAAATGGGCCCGGGACTGTACCGGGCTGTATCAGACGAGTCACTACGATTTTCATTTTGTGCCCGGTTCCCTTGCAGAGAGGGACATCGGGCAGATCGGCGCCCTCCAGGAACGCTGCTGGGAGAAGATCACGGCTTTTCTGGGGGTGATCCCGCCCTTTCGGCTGCACTATTTCCTGCTGGACACACCGGAGCTGGTGGGGAAGGTCTACGGGGATGACGAACCCTGCAACGGCTTTGCCGCTATGCCGGACACGGTCTTTGCTGTGTATAACGACCGGGTGAAATGCGTTGGCATGCACGAGGACACCCACCTGATCTCCTATTGCATCAACCGGCCGCCTTCTGGCTTTCTCCGGGAGGGACTCGCCATGTTCATGGACAAGACCTGGTGGGACCGGCCAAACGAGGACTGGGTCCGGGAGTATCTCCGGGACGGCTCATACAGAAGCCCCGTGGCGCTGCTGGAGGACGAGACGTTTTACAGCCTCTCCGACGCCCTGACCTATCCCATCGCCGGGGCCTTTACCCGGTACTTGCTGGCCCGGATGCCTGTGGGAGACTATCTGGAAAAAATCTACCGGACCGACCGGGACGTTCCCGGCGCGTTGGCCCGGGCCAGTGGGATGGATCTGACCGCCCTGGAGGCGGATTTTCGCCGCTGGATAACGGAAGAAGCATAAGCGGCCCCGTAGCCCGGGCCCGGCGATAAGAGGAAGAGCGCGGAGACGATCCGCGCTCTTCCTCTTATCCCGTTTCAATTTTATGTAAACTAATCGGCGGTTAAAAACGCCTGCCACAGGGCCTGTACCCGATCCGGATCCCAGCAGATCAGCTCGTCAAAGGCCGTCTCGGCCATGGCATACCGGATCAGACGGGCGCCCAGATAGTACCCCACGTCCCCGTGACCCCGGTAGCGCACCCAATCGCCGAAGTAGCGCTGGTCGGCAAAGGTCATGGTGTCCAGATCCGCCTCAAAATCGGACCGGATCTCCCGGAAATGGCGGTCACACCAGACCCGCCAGGCGTTGTCGTATTGGTGAAAGGCCTGGGGATCCTCCAGAAGAGTCTGCTCAAACACCATGGCGATCCCCTCGGTGAAGAGCTGCCATAAAAACCGTTCCCGCGGCGTGGCCGTCTCCCGCTTCAGCACGCCGAACTGCCCCTGATAGGCGTGGCCAAGCTCGTGATCGATCAGACCCGCCATGGCCCGGCGGTCCGTCCAGCCCAGCTCGACGATCTTTTCCAGTCCCAGCAGGATCACCCGGCGGCCGTCCAGCTCCGTGACCCATCCGGCGCCGTTGCACAGGCCCAGATAGAAAATGATGTCGCAGTCCGGGCACCTGCCGAAACGGCCCTCGATCGTCTGCTCCAGACCGTCCGTCAGAGCCAGGAAAGAGCGGTGGGCCTCCGCCCGGGCCGCGGGATCGCCCCAGACGCCGTTGAGAACGGGCAGATAGTCCTTGTCAAAGGTCACGGCGCCGGTGGACAGGGTCTGGTTGACATCCTCCCACAGCAGGGCCTCCAGAGAGGGACTGACGGAGCGGATATAGTCTGACCAGGGATCCATCGCGAAGCTGCCGCCGGCACAGAGCGCCTCGATGTCGCCGTAGGTGTCAAGAATGTTCATGGGGTTCCTTTCTGATCATCAAAGGGGA
>ONVR01000301.1 GCA_900321335.1 uncultured Eubacteriales bacterium
CCCGACATCAGGTACAGGCTCTCCACCTCTTCATACTGGAAGATCCGCTCCGCGATCCTGTCGTAACCGTCGCCGCGTTGGGGGGCGATCTTCACCTCAATGAGGGCCGTTACCGTCTCGTCGCTGGTCTTGTCCCAGTCGATGAGAGTGGTGGTGCCGAGAATGATGTTTTCCGACTCGCATTTTGCAAGGATCGCCTCCACCTCCGCCTGTTCCATGCTCAGCATAGAGGCGATCTGGGCGGGCGTGAGCCTTCCGTCCTGTTCCAGAAGCTTGAGTACCTCGATCATAGTAACCTTCCTTTCTATGGGTATGGCATTTCCTGCCGCCAATTCAAAGCGCTTTATAAATCATAATTATAGCATCAAGCACACACAAACACAAATAAAATTTCTATTCTCCGTATATCCGCCGGCAAATTGGGGAAAACAATACCGTACAACCGTTTGATCAGGCGGCCTACGCCGGTCATCGAGTCAAAGGAGGAAGCAAGCATGATAATGGATCGGATCGCTTTGATCCTCGCCATAATCGGCGGTCTGAACTGGGGCTGTATCGGCATTTTCAAGTTCGATCTCGTTGCATATCTCTGCGGCGGGCAGACATCCACCGTCAGCCGTGTGATCTACACACTGGTAGCGCTGGCCGCCATCTGGTGTATTTCTCTGCTGTTCCGCCAGCGGGATTACGAGCGGGACAACACGTGAGAAAAGCAAAATGGGGGCAGCTTTGCCCCCATTGGCGCTTTTTATTCCTCACCGACAAGCTGCTTCCGCCGACGCCGGTATACGGGCCAGAGCAGAGCGAAAAACACAAAGGCAAGCAAAGCCGGAATCGCCGCCAGCGTATACATATTGGCATAGCTGGACCGGTCCACAACGAGACTTCCCAGGAGCGGGCCCAGGAAAAACCCGAGATCCAATCCCACATAAAACGTGTTGGTGGCAACCGCACGGCGGACAGGCGGCTCCGATTGTACGCACATGGCCTGCAGAGCCGGTTGGGCCGAGGCGTAGCCGAGAGCTGAGAGCGCCGCAGAAACGAGCACCATGGGCAGCGTTCTGCTCATGCCCAGCACGGGGAAGGATGCGGCAAACACAAGAATCGTCGGCAGACAGATTTTCGCAAAGCCCATCCGGTCCGTCAGACTGCCGGAAATGGGTCGTACAGCGATCATCACAAGGGCCTGTACCGTAAAGAAGATGCTGATGCCGCTGATGCTGCGCTCGGCGCCGAAGGGCACCATGTAGGCGTTAAACAGGGCGTAGCTGATGATCAGGAACGTCATCACGATGCTGCAGGGCAGGGCGTGTACGCTGATAATGTTCTTGTACCAGGCGCCGGTCTGAGCAATCTGCTCCCGGGAGAACTCCTGGGTGCGCAGGATCGCGCTGGGGATCACTGCCAGCAGCAGGACGACGGCGGCAAATCCGAATACCAGGGTAAAGCCAAGATCCACGCCGGAGAGCTTTGTTCCGTATTCTTTCAACCAGACGCCCACACTGGGGCCGATGGCGGTGGATACGGCACTTCCCACGCCGAAGATCCCCATACCGGAGGCCAGCTTTTCCTCCGGCAGGCTCTCCCCCGCTATGGTCATGTTCAGGGAGCCGACAAGACTGTACTGTACGCCGTGCAGTACCCGGAAGAACACGAACATGGGAATGTTGTGAAAAAGCGCATAGCCGATATTGACGATACCGCCCAGGGCGTTGACGAAAATCAGCAGGTAGCGCTTGTTGACTTTCGTCGTGACCGGCCCAACAATGGGCCGCATGGCCAGGGAAATGCCGAAAAACATACTGGTCAGAAGCCCCATGATCACGCTGGACGCACCGAGATGGGTGGCGTAGGTGGACACGAGGGTATTGACCGCAAAGTGGGACAGAGACAATCCGATCTGGCTGAGAAACACACAGACAAAATTCTTGTTCCAGATCCTGTTTGATTTTACCGTTTGCATGGCGTCACTTCTTCACTGTTTTTTTGACATCTTAGCAAATCCCGCACAAAAGGTCAAGCGGCCGCGGGGATCACGGCCGCCTGATAAGACAGGATCAGAACATTATTTCTGCGAGGACACCGCCCGATCGAACAATTCCTTGACCTCCTGGTCGGGCTTGTGATCGGCAAGGGTGACGATGACGCCGATGAGAATGCCCAGAATAAAACCGGGGACGATCTCGTAGATACCCGTCACGGGCTTGAGGAAAATCAGCCACAGCACGTCTACCACTGTGCCGCCGACGATACCGGCCACCGCGCCCTTATAGGTAAAGCGCTTCCAGAACAGGGACAGAAGGATCGACGGGCCGAATGCGGCTCCGAAAATGCCCCAGGCGTTCTCCACCAGGCTCATAATGGTGCCGGTATTCGGCAGCGCCGCAATGATGATGGCGGCAACGGCCACACAGATGACGATGATTCTGCCGGCCCACATCATCTCCTTGTCTGAGGCGTTTTTCCGGAGAACAGGCTTATATACGTCACTGGCAAAAGCGCCGGCAGAGGCCAGAAGCTGGGAGTCCGCCGTGGACATGGAGGCCGCGATAATGGCGGAGAGCAAAACGCCGGAGACAAAGCCGGGGAAAATGGTCCGGACCATTTTAATGAATACCAGGCTGCTGCCTTCACCTACAAGCTCCGGAAACAGCACACGCCCCAGAAGACCCACGCCGCCGCAGGCGCAGATCAGGATCAGCCAGGTCCAGGTTGTGCCGATGATGGCGGATTTTTTGACCTCTTTCTGAGAACGGATGGCCATGAAGCGCACGATGATATGGGGCATTCCGAAGTAGCCCAGGCCCCAGCCCAGACCGGTGATGATGTCGGCAAAGCTCTTGTAATTCCAGGCGCCGCCGGGAAGGAAGCTCCAGAAATTCTCCGTACCCGTCACCTCATAGGTGGGCAGTTTCCCGCTGCTGATCATGATCAGCGCAATGATGGGCACCAGCAGCAGCGCGGCCAGCATCAGCATGCCCTGTACAAAATCCGTCCAGCAGACGGCGGAGAAGCCGCCCAGGAAGGTATAGACGATGATGATCCCTCCGGCTACCAGCATGGCAATGGTGGGATCGATCCCCAGCACCGTGTTGAACAGCGTGCCGCAGGCCTTGATGCTCGATGCGGAGTAAATGGCATAGACCACGATAAAGACGATGGCGCATACGATCTGAAGCGATTTGCTCTTGCTGCGGAAGCGGTTGGTCAGATACTGCGGAATGGTGATGGCGTCGTTTGCCTCAATGGAAAACCGCCGCAGCCGCGGTGCAATCAGGATCCAGGCCAGCGCCGTACCGATGCCAAGGCCGATACCGATCCAAACGGAGGCAAAACCTGATACCAGGATGGAGGCAGGCAAACCCATGAGTACCCAGGAGCTCATGTCCGAGGCGCCGGCGGACAGGGCCGAGACCCATCCGTTCATTTGCCGGTTGCCGAGAAAATACGCCTTTTCACCGCCGCTTTTCGTCTTTAAGAAGAAGAAAACGCCGATAAACAGAACGATGACAAAGTACAAAATAAAGGCCAAC
>ONVR01000127.1 GCA_900321335.1 uncultured Eubacteriales bacterium
GCCATCATCGAAAAGGCCATCATGGCCAGCCGTGCCCGGGAGGCCGCCCGAAAGGCAAGGGAAAACGTCCGGCGGAAAAACGCCCTGGACGGCATGAGCCTGCCCGGCAAGCTCCGGGACTGCAACGAGCGGGACCCCAGCCTGACGGAGATCTACATCGTCGAGGGCGACTCGGCAGGCGGCTCCGCCACCCAGGGCCGGGACTCCCGGTTCCAGGCCATCCTGCCCCTGTGGGGCAAGATGCTCAACGTGGAAAAGGCCCGTGCCGACAAGGTCTACGGCAACGACAAGCTCAGCCCCGTCATCACGGCCCTGGGCGCCGGCATCGGCAGCGAATTCGACGTGGAAAAGCTCCGGTACCACAAGATCGTCATCATGGCCGACGCCGACGTGGACGGCTCCCATATCCGCACCCTGCTGCTGACATTCTTCTTCCGCTTCATGCGGCCTCTCATCGAAAACGGCTACGTCTACGCCGCCGTGCCGCCGCTGTACAAGCTCACCCGCGGCAAGGTCACCCGTGTGGCCTTCTCCGACGAGGAGCGTGACCGGATCTCCGCGGAGCTCCGGGGCGGCAATGAAAAGGTGAAGGTGGACATCTCCCGGTACAAGGGCCTGGGCGAAATGAACCCCGAAGAGCTCTGGGAGACCACCATGGACCCGGAAAAGCGTACCCTCAAGCAGATCACCCTGGACGACGCCGTCCAGGCCGACGAGATCTTCACCATCCTCATGGGGGAGAAGGTGGAGCCCCGGAAGGAGTTTATTGAGGAAAACGCGAAATACGCGGTCAATCTTGACTATTAAGGGAGGTGCGCAGCTTGGCTGGTAAAGGAAAAAAAGACTACGATCCGGAGGAGATCCGATACCCGGATCAGAAAATTGTACAAAGTGAACTGGTCAAGGAGATGAAAAGCTCCTTTATCGAATATGCCATGTCGGTCATCATCGACCGGGCGCTGCCCGACGTGCGGGATGGTCTCAAGCCCGTGCACCGGCGCATCCTGTACGCCATGTACGAGGACAACCTGACCTATGACAAGGCCCTGAAGAAGTCCGCCACCTGCGTGGGCGACGTGCTGGGCCGGTATCACCCCCACGGCGACGCCTCCGTATACGACGCCATGGTCCGTCTGGCCCAGGACTTCTCCATGCGCTATCCCCTGGTCTTCGGCCACGGCAACTTCGGCTCCATCGACGGCGACCCCCCCGCGGCCTACCGTTACACCGCGGCCAAAATGGCCAGGATCTCCAACGAGATGCTCCGGGATATCGACAAGGACACCATCGACTGGGACCCCAACTTCGACGAGAGCCGGAAGGAGCCCCGTGTGCTCCCCGCCCGGTTCCCCAACCTGCTGGTCAACGGCTCCTCCGGCATCGCCGTGGGCATGGCCACCAACATCCCGCCCCACAACCTGACGGAGGTGATCGGCGCCTGCGTGTGCCTGCTGGAGAATCCGGAGGCCACCATGCTGGAGCTGATGGAGCACGTGAAGGGCCCCGACTTCCCCACCCGTGGCATCATCGTGGGCAGAAGCGGCATCCGTGCCGCCTACGCCACCGGCAAGGGCAAGGTCATCGTCCGGGCCCGGACGGAGACCGAGGAGTTCGGCCACGACCGGGTGCGCATCATCGTCACGGAGCTGCCCTATCAGGTGAACAAGCGGCTGCTCATCGAAAACATCGCCGACCAGGTCCGGGACAAGCGGCTTGACGGCATCTCCGGCCTGCGGGACGAGTCCGACCGGAACGGCATGCGCATCGTCATCGAGGTGAAGAAGGACGCCAACCCCCAGGTGGTGCTCAACCGCCTGTTTGCCCAGACCCAGCTCCAGTCCAGCTTTTCCGTGAATATGCTGGCGCTGAGCAACGAGGACGGGAAAAAGCAGCCCAAGATCTTCAACCTCCGGCACATGCTCGACGAGTACCTGACCTTCCAGGAGGAGGTCATCACCCGCCGGACAGAGTACGACCGGAAAAAAGCGCTGGAGCGGGAGCATCTGCTCCAGGGCCTGCTCATCGCCCAGGACAACATCGACGAGGTCATCCGGATCATCCGCTCGGCCTACGACGACGCCAGAGAGCGCCTGATGGCGCGCTTCGGGCTGGACGAGGTCCAGGCCCAGGCCATTCTGGATATGCGTCTGAAGGCCCTGCAGGGACTGGACCGGGAAAAGCTCCAGGCCGAGTACGACGAGCTGGAGCTGAAGATCGCCTACTACAACGAGTTGCTGGCCGACCCGGAGAAGATCAAGGGCGTGCTCAAGGACGAGCTGCTGGAGATCCGGGACAAGTACGGGGACGAGCGGAAAACGGAGATCATCGAGGCCGAGGACGATATCGACATCGAGGACCTCATCGAACAGGAGCAGTGCGTCTATACCCTCACCAATGCCGGGTATTTGAAGCGGGTGCCCGCCAGCACCTATAAGGCCCAGCACCGGGGCGGCAAGGGCATCATGGCCCTGACCACCAAGGAGGAGGATTTCGTCAAGACCATCTTCACCGCCTCCACCCACGACTATATCATGTACTTCACCAATTACGGCCGGGTGTACATCAAAAAGGGCTACCTGGTCCCCGAGGCGGGCCGGCAGGCCAAGGGCACCAACGTGGTGAATATCCTGCCCCTGCAGCCGGGAGAGAAGATCTCCACCATGATCCGCATGAGCGAGCACACCCGGGACGAGGGCAACGCCCAGCGGTATCTGGTGTTCACCACGAAAAAAGGCACCGTCAAGCGCACCGCCATGAGCGAGCTGAAAAACATCCGCACCAGCGGCATCCGGGCCATCACCCTGGATGAGGACGACGAGCTCATCAGCGTGTGCAACACCTCCGGGGAGGACTGGATGCTGCTGACCACGAAAGACGGCATGGCCATCTGCTTTGCCGAGACGGACCTGCGCGCCATGGGCCGCAACGCCGCCGGCGTGAGAGGCATCCGGCTCCGGGAAGGGGACTTCTGCGTGGGCGCGGAGGTCTATGCCCCCGGCGCGGCCCTGCTGAGCGTGACGGAAAAGGGCTACGGCAAGCGCACCGCGGTGGAGGAGTACCTGCGCGCCGGTGACGACGGCGCTTCCCGGGTGCCCCAGAACCGGGGCGGCATGGGCCTGAAAAACTACAACATCACGGACAAGACCGGTCCCATCGTGGCCGCCCGTGTGGTGACGGCGGAGCAGGATCTCATGATCATCGCCGACGACGGCACCACCATCCGCATGGGCTGCGGCGACGTGGCCAGCTACGGCCGGGCCACCCAGGGCGTGCGGGTCATGCGCCTGTCCGAGGGGGCGAAGGTCATCTCCGTGACCCCCATGGACCGGGACGAGGAGGAGAGCGAAAACGCCCCGGACCCCGAGCCGGATACGGCGGAGTAAGGGGAAACGAAAAAGAAAGGATCCCTGTAGTTCGGTTTTGAACTACAGGGATCTTTTTCAGCTTTATCGGAACAGGTGATGTATTTCTGCCATAAAAATGGCATATTTCGGATCCCGCTTATAGTTGCGTAAAAAAACAATATCTTCTTTCCATTTTTCGCAGGCCAGAACATTTTCACGTTTTTTTCCGTTGGTATTGATCAAAAAATCGAGGAAATTGATCATTTCATATATTTCCAGATACCCTGCCTCAACGATTTGAGCAAGAATCTGTTGGCGTTCTCCTGCCGAAAGATTTGCGCTTTGGCTTACGTTGTACCCGAATGAATAAAGGACAGACTTCTCCCGGCGTTCAAAGGAGGATTGAAACGATACGCGGTTAATAAGATAACCATGGTTTTTGAATAAAGGGCGTAATACATACGGATCAACAAAGTATTCTCTGGTAATCGTGTTATAGGAAACGGGAACGATCTCCAGCCGCGGTTTTTTACTGAATAAAAGTAGCCCGTCGACCTGGATTATATGGGGCTTGATTGAATAGTATCCACCGTTTGATTTCGATTCAAGAAAAAGCGGTTGAGAGGGTGAAATGATTCTAAAAGTATCTTGATGATTTGTGTCAGAATACTTAATTTTGGCGATCAGGTAACGTTTATTGTTAAGCTTAACAAAGTTTCTTTTTAGTATGATTGCCGTCAGTAGGTCCAAAGCATCCGGTGAAGAATAATGAAAAACAAAGTTTTCGTGAGACACATCTTTTTTGCTGGTAACAATAGTATAGGTTTTAATGGCACCCTTAGCGACAAGCGTCACCTGATTATATACAGAAGGGCAAGTGTCCAGTATTTGCCGGGCGTGTTCTAAACTATACTTGACATCAAAACTCTCGTCCAATTTATAAGAAAACTTTGGATTTTTCTGGTCACGAAGGTGTTCCAAACTCTTAAAAAACTGGGGAGAAACTGAAAAAAAGGCGCCGCAGGAAATACAGGATCTTCCATTCGTATGGATAAAACCAGTGTCAACTAAAGGAATCGCAAACGTATAAGCATGAAGAGGCTTTCCACACAATGGACATATTTTCAGTCCTATTGGTACTATATAAACGGTCTTAACATGGGATATGAAACCCTCATAAAAGATTTCGTGTTTTTGTCCGTTTATCTCACAATATTCAACCATAATCGCACTCCCTTTTAGTAATTATACAAACATTTTTAGATATTTTCAATAATTTCTAAAAGAAGTGCGTTGCGACTGGATGTTTACTACTTTATGTTAACCTACGCCAGGGCGGTTTTTAGCCAGTCAGTCCAAAATGCGATGGCTGCTCTCCAGCTGGGACACGAGCTTTTCATAAAAGGCGAGCTGAAAGGCCAGCCGCTCCCGCCAAA
>ONVR01000082.1 GCA_900321335.1 uncultured Eubacteriales bacterium
ACGCTGGAGGACGCCCGCAACTTCGCCTTCATCGGCTGCCAGGAGATCACCGGCTCCGGCAACGACTATCCCGCCCCCAACGGCTCTTCCATGGGCCACAGCGGCATCTACTGGGCCATCGCCCTGGTCATGGCCATCAACAACGGCATCAACCCCATCAACGGCGCACAGGTGCCCGAAAAGCTCCGCTCCGGCTATCTGACCGACATGAACTCCATCGAGGAGGTCAAGGCGGCCTATGAGAAGATCGCCAACTGGATGCTGACCTGGTCCGCGTCCCTGAACAACTACACCGAGCACGAGTATCCCCGCCTGTTCCCGTTCCCCAACCTGTCCATCTCCACCACCGGATGCATGGAGAGCGGCAAGGACGTGTCCGAGGGCGGCGCCAAGTACAACTCCTACGGCGGCACGGCCACGGGCCTGGCCACCACGGCGGACAGCCTTACGGCCCTGAAGTACATGATCTTCGACAAGAAGCTCGTGGACAAGAAGACCTATCTGGACGCCATTCTGGCCAACTGGGAGGGCTATGAGCCCCTGCGCCAGCAGATCCTCAACGAGGTGCCCCATTACGGCAACGGCGATCCCTACGCCGACATGGAGATGAAGTACGTCATCGACCTGTACTACAACCTGTCCCGTGCCTACTCCACTCACCGCTGCAAGGTCTACAAGTGCGGCACCTTCGGCGCCTCCGACCACGTGGTCCAGGGTGAGATCACCTGGGCGACCCCCGACGGGCGCAAGACGGGCCAGCCCATCGCCGACGCCTCCAGCCCCGCACAGGGCAGAGACGTGAACGGCCCCACGGGCGTGTTCGTCTCCTCCACCAGCTTCGACCACAGCCACTTCATGGACGGCATGGCCCTGAACCTGAAGATCCATCCCTCCGCTCTGGTGGCCGGCGACGGCATCAGCAAGCTGGAGGACATGACCAAGGCCTACTTCGAGCAGGGCGGCATGGAGGTCCAGTACAACGTGGTGGACGGCAAGACCCTGCGCAAGGCCCAGGCCCGGCCCGACGACTACCACAATCTGGTGGTCCGGATCGCGGGCTTCTCCGCCTACTTCGTGGATATGACCCCTGCCATGCAGGACGACATCATCTCCCGCGCCGAGCACAGCATCTGATCTGACAGGCATAAACTTACAGCGGCGGGCTTTTCAGCCCGCCGCTGTTTTCTGTCCAAACGGGGAAAGGCGGCCGTTATCCGGCCGCCTTCCTGCGTTTTTTGTTTGCTTATGCCTCGTCCGCGAACAGCTGGCAGGCCACCTCGTGGCCCGGCTCCAGTTCCCGGAGGACCGGCTTTTTCTCCCGGCAGACCGCCATGCACCGGTCACACCGGTCCTGGAAGGGGCAGCCCGCGGGCACGTCCAGGGGGCTGGGCGCCTCGCCTCGGATGGGCTCGATCTTTTTGGAAAAGTCCATTTTCACGTCAAAGATGGAGGCCAGCAGGGCCTTGGTGTAGGGGTGGCAGCCCTTGTTGGCGATGTCCTCCCCGGGCATGATCTCCACGATGTTGCCCAGATACATGACCGCGATCTGATGGGCAAAGGACTGGACCAGTCCCAGGTTGTGGCAGATAAAGCCGATGGTGATATTCTTTTCCCGCTGGAGTCTGGTGATCAGCTCGATGATGTTTTTCTGGACGGACACGTCCAGGGCGGAGGTGGCCTCGTCCATGACGATGATCTCCGGCTCCAGGGCAAGGGCTCTGGCAATGGCCACACGCTGGCGCTGGCCGCCGGACATGTTGTGGGGGAACCGGTCGGCGAAATCCCCGGGCAGCTCCACCATCTCCAGCAGGCGCCGGGCCACGGCGTCCTTCTCGGAAAGGCGGATCCGCTTAAAGTTCAGCAGGGGCTCGCAGACGATGTCCCGGATCTTCATCTTGGGATTGAAGGAGGTGGAGGGGTCCTGGAAAACCATCTGAATGTGCTGGCGGTTTTCGTGGAGCTCCCGGCCCTTCATCTTGGTGATGTCCTTGCCGTGGTAGAAGATCTCCCCCTCCGTGGGCTTGTCCAGCCACACGAGAAAGCGCATGAAGGTACTCTTGCCGCAGCCGGACTCGCCCACCAGGCCCAGGGTCTTGCCCTTATAGAGTTTCAG
>ONVR01000201.1 GCA_900321335.1 uncultured Eubacteriales bacterium
CCCTTGTTACCGTGTGGTGTGATCAACTAAAAAACTTCAGGCGGCCAAACAATGTGCTTCGCCCTTTTTTCGCGGGCTTCTATGCCAGCCCCGTGGCGGGCCCGGCGGCGGGCAGGTTGTGCGTGGGTGCCGCCGGGGATTTTTGCAGACATGACAAATCCACGGCCTGGGGGATCTTTAAGGGGCGCAGCCCCTTAAACAGCGCTTTGCCCACTTTCTCGCTGGGGAGAAAGTGGGTCGCCCCGGGGCGAAACCCTGCAGAGCACCCGTCTTAAAGAAACGCAACCGCACAACGTCATGTGGGACGTAACGCTACAGCCATCACCGCGACACACCCCGTGAGACAACGCCCCAACCACCACCAGCCCCGTACCGCTACAAAACACGCACACAACGTCACACGGTGCGTAACGCTATAGCCCCTGCCGCGGCACACCCCGTGAGATAGCGCCCCAAAAACCGCACAACGTCACACGGTGCGTCACCAAACAGCCACCACCGCAGCATACCCCGTGAGATAATGCTCCATCCACCGCCAGCCTGGTAACGCTACAAATGTTTCACGTGAAACATTTATTTTTCGGGAACGCGCTCTTTGGTTATTGAATAAACGGGATTCCTGTGGTATCATAGGTTATTATGATCGAAGGAATTTCTACGGACACAGAGGAGCGTCTATGGGCAAAATCATCGCAGTAGCGAACCAAAAAGGCGGGGTGGGCAAAACCACCACCTGCACCAACCTGTGCTGCGCCCTGAAAAACGAGGGCAAATCCGTCCTGCTGTGCGACGTTGACCCCCAGGGCAACGCCACCTCGGGCATGGGCGTGGACAAAAACGGCGTCAAACCCACCGTTTACGACGTGTTTGTGGGCGCGGCCAAGGTGTCCGACGCGGTGATCGCCACGAAATACGGGGACGTGCTCCCCGCCAACAAGGACCTGTCCGGGGCGGCCATCGAGCTGGTGGGCATGGAAAGCCGGGAGTTCATCCTCCGGGACGCGCTGGAAAGCCTGCGGGACCGCTATGATTATATCGTGGTGGACTGCCCGCCCTCCCTGGAGATGCTGACCCTCAACGCCCTGTGCGCGGCGGACTCCGTGCTGATCCCCGTCCAGTGCGAGTATTTCGCTCTGGAGGGGCTGGCGGACCTGATCACCACCATTCGCGGCATCAAGCGGCGGCTCAACCCCAGGCTGGAGATCGAGGGCGTCCTGCTGACCATGTACGACGGCCGGACCAACTTCTCCGCCCAGGTGGCCGCGGAGGTCAAGACCTATTTCCGGACCAAGGTGTACAGCGTGCTGATCCCCCGGAACGTGCGGCTGTCCGAGGCCCCCAGCCACGGCAAGCCCGCGGTGGTCTATGACCGCAGCTCCCGGGGCGCCGTGGCCTACACCCAGCTGGCCAGGGAGCTGATCCGAGCAAACCGCTGAGGGCGGGATTTCTGTACAGAAGGGAGTGGATGGCTTTGGCGAAAAGCAAAACGGGCCTGGGCAAGGGCCTGAGCGCCGTTCTGGGCGACAACACCGTAAACATAGAGCCAAACGATTTTGAGTTTTTACCCATCGCAAGGATCGAGCCCCGGAAGGAGCAGCCCCGGAGCGTCTTTGAAGAGGAGGCGCTGGCGGAGCTGGCGGCCTCCATCGAGGAGCACGGGGTGATCCAGCCCCTGACCGTCCGGCGGATCGACGGGGGCTACTACCAGATCATCGCCGGGGAGCGGCGCTGGCGGGCCAGCCGGATGGCGGGCCTGACCGCCGTGCCGGCCCGGATCATCGAGGCCGACGACAAGAAGGCCATGGAGCTGGCGCTGGTGGAAAATCTCCAGCGGGAGGGGCTCAACCCCGTGGAAGAGGCCCGTGGCTACAAGACCCTCATGGAGGAGTTCGGCCTGACCCAGGAGCAGGTGTCCCGCCGGGTAAGTAAGTCCCGGCCGGCCGTGGCCAACACCCTGCGGCTGCTGGAGCTGCCGGAGGCGGCCCTCAAGGAGCTGGAGGACGGGGCCTTGAGCCCCGGCGCGGCCAGAGCCCTGCTGGGTCTGGAGAGTCCGGCGCTGATCGAACAGGCCCTGGCGCTGATTTTGAAGAAGGAGCTCACCGTGCGGCAGGTGGAGGCCCTGGTAAAGGCCATGAAAAAGCCCCCCAAGCCCCCTGCGGAAGAGGACCCCGACGCCATCCGGGTGGACTACTACGCCGAGGCGGAGCGCCAGATGCAGCAGAGCGTCGGCCGCCGGGTCCGGATCGTCCGGGGCCGGAAGACGGGCAAAATCGAGATCGAATACTGCGGAGACGAGGATCTGAACGACCTGATCGACTTGCTCTCCGGGATAAACGCCAGAAAAAAGTGAGGATAAGGACATGTTAGACATCAAAGTGATTCGAGACGACCCCCAGCGGGTCAAGACCCTGCTCAAGTACAAGGAGGTGGACTGCGACGCGGCCATCGACCAGATCCTGGCCCTGGACGGCAAACGCCGGGAGCTCATCGCCGCCACGGAGTCGGCCAAGGCCGAGCAGAACCGGGACTCCAAGAAGATCCCCCAGATGAAGAAAAACGGGGAGGATCCCGCCCCCGTTTTCGCCCGGATGAACGAGCTCAAGGAGGCCATCCGATCCTACGACGCCCAGCTCCGGGAGACGGAGGCGGCGTACAACACCCTGATGCTGGGTCTGCCCAACCTGCCCGATCCGGACCTGAAGCCCGGCGGCAAGGAGAACAACGAGCCCATCCGCTACTTCGGCGAGCCCCACCACTTCGACTTTGAGCCCAAGCACCACGTGGACCTGTGCACGGACCTGGGCCTGATCGACTACGAGCGGGGCACCAAGCTGGCCGGCAGCGGCTTCTGGATCTACAGCGGCATCGGCGCCCAGCTGGAGTGGGCGCTGCTGAACTACTTTATCGACACCCACATCGCCGACGGCTACCAGTTCATGCTGGTGCCCCACATGCTGGAGTACGAGTGCGGCCTCACGGCGGGCCAGTTCCCCAAATTCGCCGATGAGGTCTACAAGATCGCCAATCCCACGGACGACCGCGTCCACTATATGCTCCCCACGGCGGAGGCCGCGCTGGTGTCCCTGCACCGGGGCGAGATCCTCACCGAGGCGGAGCTGCCCAAGAAGTATATCGCCTATACCCCCTGCTTCCGCCGGGAGGCGGGCTCTTACCGCAGCGACGAGCGGGGCATGGTCCGGGGCCATCAGTTCAACAAGGTGGAGATGGTCCAGTTCACCCTGCCGGAGAAGTCCGACGAGGCCTTTGAGGAGCTGGTTTACAAGGCCGAGGCCCTGGTCAAGGGTCTGGGCTTCCACTTCCGCACCGTAAAGCTGGCGGCGGCGGACTGCTCCGCGTCCATGGCCCGGACCTACGACATCGAGATCCAGATCCCCTCCATGAACGGCTACAAGGAGGTCTCCTCCGTATCCAACGCGAGAGATTACCAGGCACGCAGAGGCGCCATTCGCTTCAAGCGTGAGGGCTCAAATAAAACGGAATACTGCCACACCCTCAACGGCTCCGGACTGGCCACCAGCCGCATTCTTCCCGCGCTGGTGGAGCAAAACCAGCAGGCCGACGGCAGCGTGGTGGTGCCGGAGGTTTTGAGAAAGTACCTGGGCGGCCTGGAAGTAATCTCAAAAAAGTAAAAA
>ONVR01000063.1 GCA_900321335.1 uncultured Eubacteriales bacterium
GACGAGGACGTGGCAGCCGTTGTGGATATTCTCAGCGACAAGTACGGCCCTCTTGAGCCGGACACGGCCCTGGTCTTCATGGGCCACGGCACCACCCACTACGTCAACACGGTGTACGCCGCCCTGGACTACCGCTTCAAGGACCGGGGCTATGAGAACCTGTACATGGGCACCGTGGAGGCCTATCCCGCCCTGGAGAACGTGCTCGGGATGATCCGGAGCCGTCCGGAGATCAAAAAGGTGGTCCTGACGCCCTTTATGATCGTGGCCGGGGATCACGCCAAAAACGACCTCTCCGGAGACGAGGAGGATTCCTGGAAGAGCGTGTTCACGGCGGCGGGCTATGAGGTGCGCTGCGAGCTCAAGGGCATCGGCGAGTTCGACGAGATCGCAAAGATCCTGGTGGACCACGCGAAACAGGCGGAACAGAAAAACGTATAAATCATACACATACAGACGAAAGGCGGAAGAAAACGTGAGAGGAAAACTTTACGGCATCGGAGCGGGCCCGGGAGACCCGGAGCTTATGACGGTCAAGGCCATCCGGTGCTTGGAACAGTGCGACGTGGTGGCAGTGCCCGACGCGGACAAGGGCAGCAGCACCGTGTATCAGATCGTCCGGCAGGCCTACCCCGCCATTGAGGACAAGCCAACCTTTACGGTGGTCATGCCCATGACCCACGACCTGGAGAAGCTGCGCAAGAACTACCGGGCGGCGGCGGATCTGGTGGAGAGCTATCTGGATCAGGGCAAGACCGTGGGCTTTATCACCCTGGGAGACCCCACTGTGTACTCCACCTACATGTACGTCCACAAGCTGGCCCTGGCCGACGGCTACGAGGCCGCCATCATCCCCGGCATCACCTCCTTCTGCGCCGCGGCGGCACGGCTGAACATCAGCCTGTCCGAGCGGGCGGAGATGCTCCACGTGATCCCCTCCAGCCACGGGGTGGAGGAGGCCCTCCGGCTCCCCGGCACCAAGGTGCTGATGAAGGCCGGCAGCAAGATCAAGGCCGTCAAGGAGGCCCTTGTGGCCTCCGGCAAAAACGTGCAGGCGGTCATCAACTGCGGCATGGAGGGGGAGCAGGTCTGCCGCACGGCACAGGAGATCCCGGACGACGCGGGATACTTCTCTTTGATCATCGTGAAGGACAGAAAAGACTGAACCGTCCGGCTTGCGGACGCGAAATAAGGAGAGTTTGCTATGGTACATTTTGTTGGCGCCGGTTCCGGCGCGCCGGATCTGATCACCGTCAGGGGGCAGAAGCTGCTCAGCGAGGCGGACCTGGTCATTTACGCCGGATCCCTGGTGAATCCGGCTCTGCTGGAGAATACCAAAGAGGGCTGTGAGATCTACGACAGCGCGAAAATGACCCTGGAGGAGGTCACCGAGAAGATGTTTGCGGCGGAGGCCGCCGGAAAGATGACCGTGCGCCTTCACACCGGAGACCCCTGCGTTTACGGGGCGATCCGGGAGCAGATGGACATCCTGGATACCAAAGGGATCGCCTACGACGTCTGCCCCGGGGTGAGCGCCTTCTGCGGCGCGGCCTCGGCGCTGAATCTGGAGTACACCCTCCCCGGCATCAGCCAGAGCGTGATCATCACCCGCATGGCGGGCAGGACCCCCGTGCCGGAGAAGGAGTCCATCGAGTCCTTTGCCGCCCACGGGGCAACCATGGTCATCTTTTTGAGCACGGGCATGCTGGAGGAGCTCTCCGAGCGCCTGATCGCCGGCGGCTACAGGCCGGACACCCCCGCGGCCATCGTGTATAAGGCCACCTGGCCGGACCAGAAGACCTTTGTCTGCACCGTGGCCACCCTGGCCAAGACGGCCCGGGAAAACCACGTCACCAAGACGGCGCTCATGCTGGTGGGCGACAGCATCGCCCAGGGCAACTACGACCGCTCCAAGCTCTACGATCCGGGCTTTACCACGGAGTTCCGCCAGGCGACGAAATGAAACTGGGGATCATCGCCTTTACCGGACGGGGCGGCCATCTGGCCAAACGTCTGGGCGTTGCCCTGACGGATCTCGGCCATGAGGCGCGGGCATACTGCTTTTACAAATACGCCGAGGCCTGCGGCCTGGAGAGCGTGCAGAGCGCGAAGCAGTGGGCTTCCGAGCAGTTTTCCCGGTGCGACGGGCTCGTGTTCGTCTCCGCAACGGGGATCGCCGTGCGGACCATCGCCCCGCTGGTGGACAGCAAACGGACGGATCCGGCGGTGGTGGTGGTCGACGAGGCGGGGCGGTTTGCCATCTCCCTGCTCTCGGGCCACATCGGCGGGGCCAACGAGCTGACCCAAACGGTGGCGGAGGCCATCGGCGCCATTGCTGTGGTGACGACCGCCACGGACGTGAACGGCAAGATCGCCATTGACGTATTCGCGGAGAAAAACGACCTGTTCATCACCTCCATGGCCATGGCCAAGGAGGTCTCCGCCGCCGTGCTGGCGGGGGAACAGATCGGCTTTTTCTGCGACTACGAGACTCATGGGGCGCTGCCCCCGTACTTTACGAGGGACCGGGCACAGCGGATCAACGTCCGGGTGGGCTTTGCCCCCCGGCAGGCGGGCACCCTCGTGCTCTGCCCCCGGGATCTGACCCTGGGGATCGGCTGCAAAAAGGGAACGGCCGCGGAGGACATCGCCGGGGCCGCAGCGGATTTTCTGGCGAAAAACAACGTGCCCCGGGCCTGTGTGGCCCGCTGCGCCTCCGTGGATCTGAAGGCCCGGGAGGCAGGGCTTCTGGCCTTCTGCCGGGAGGCGGGGCTGGAGATCCGCTTTTACACCGCCGAAGAGCTCAACGAGCTGACCGGGGATTTTTCCCGCTCTGCCTTCGTGGAGAAGACGGCGGGAGTGGACTGCGTGTGTGAGCGCGCCGCCGTAAAAAACGCCGGCGGCGGGCTTTTGATCGAAAAAACAAAATATCCGGGCATAACGCTTGCGTTGGCAGGAGGAAAAGAGAGGATAGAATTTTGAGTAAAGTGATCGTCGTGGGCATCGGCCCGGGAGAATACGAACAGATGACCGTCAAGGCGGTCAACGCCCTCAACAGCTGCGACACCATCGTGGGCTACACGGTCTACGTGGATCTGGTCCGGGAGCATTTTGCCGGCAAGGAGATGCTCACCACCCCCATGCGCAAGGAGACCCAGCGCTGTGAGATGGCCTTTGAAGAGGCGGCCAAGGGCAAGACCGTTGCCATGATCTGCTCCGGCGACGCCGGGGTATACGGTATGTCCGGCCTGATCTACGAGGTGGGAGAAAAGTATCCCGGCGTGGAGGTGGAGGTGGTCTCCGGCGTGACGGCGGCCCTCAGCGGCGGCGCCGTGCTGGGCGCGCCGCTGATGCATGATTTTGCCGTCATCAGCCTCAGCGACCTGATGACCCCCTGGGAGAAGATCGAAAAGCGGCTTGCCGCCGCGGGAGAGGCGGATTTCTCCATCTGCCTGTACAATCCCTCCAGCAAAAAGCGGGCCGACTATCTCCGGAAGGCCTGTGACATCCTGCTGCGCTACCGCTCACCGGAGACGGTCTGCGGCACCGTGTCCTACATCGGCCGGGAGGGGCAGGCGGGAACGATCTACACCCTGGCCCAGCTTCGGGACACCCAGGTGGATATGTTCACCACCGTGTTTATCGGCAATTCCCAGACCAAGGTCATCGGCGGCAAGATGGTAACCCCCAGAGGATATCAGGTATGAGCCGCCGGATCCTCGTCTTTTCCGGCACCACCGAGGGGAAAAACGTGGCCCTCACCCTGGCCCGCCGGGGCTGGCAGGTGGAGATGTGTGTGGCCACTGAATACGGCGAAAAGGTCCTGCCGGAGCATGCGGGCGTAAACGTCCGGGTGGGCCGGCTGGAGCAGAGCGCCATGGAAGAGCTGATCCGGGGGGAGGGCTTTGCCCAGGTCATCGACGCCACCCACCCCTACGCCGCGGTGGTTTCGGAAAACATCAAAAGCGCCTGTGACGCCGCGGGCGCGGAGTATCTGCGGCTGCTCCGGGGCAGCGTCAGCTACGACGGGGTGGTGGAGGTGGCGGACGTGTCCGCCGCCGTGGACTTTCTCAACACCGTGGAGGGAAACGTCCTGGTGACGACCGGCAGCAAGGAGCTGGCGGCCTTCACCCAGGTGGAAAACTACAAAGAGCGGATCTTTGCCAGGGTCCTGTCCACGGCGGAGGTGTGCCGGAAATGCGCCGAGCTGGGCTTTGAGGGAAAAAACCTCTTTGCCATGCAGGGCCCCTTCAGCGAGGAGATGAATACCGCCATGCTCCGGCAGGTGGGGGCCAAGTGGCTCGTCACCAAGGAGTCCGGCGCCAGCGGCGGCTTCGAGCAGAAGCTCTCCGCTGCCCGGAAGGCCGGGGCCCGGGTGGTGGTGATCCGACGGCCCACCCAGGAGACGGGATACGATCTGTCGGAGCTGCTGACCCGACTGACGGGGAGTCCCGCCGACAAGACCGTGTATCTGGTGGGCATCGGCATGGGCGGCTACACGGGCATGACCCTGGAGGCCATCCATGCCTTTGAGAGCGCCGAGCTGATCATCGGCGCCGGCAGAATGCTGGAGGCGGTGGCTGCCTTCGGCAAAAAAACTGTCAGCGAGTACCGCTCCGACGCCATCGTGCAGACCATTCTGGACACGGACGCGGCCACGGTGGCCGTGGCCCTCTCCGGGGACGTGGGCTTTTACAGCGGAGCCAGCCTGCTCCGGGAAAAGCTCGCCGGCCGGGAAAACGTAAGCGTCAAAAGCGTGTGCGGGATCTCCAGCGTGGTGTACCTGTGCGCCAGGATCGGCATGCCCTGGCAGGACGTGCACGTGATGAGCATGCACGGCCGGGCGGAGAATCTGATCCACGCGGTCCGGACCCACGAAAAGACCTTTGCCATCACCTCCAACGCCAGGGGCGTCCGGGAGCTTCTCACCTCCCTGACGGACTGCGGTCTGGGACAGATGCAGGTCTATATCGGCGGCAGCCTGAGCTACCCGGAGGAGCGGATCTTCTCCGGCACGGCGGAGCAGCTGCTGGCGGGGGACCTGCCGGAGCTGTGCAGCGTGCTGATCTGCAACCCCGGCGCGGCGGAGGCCGTGGTCACCCAGGGCCTGCCGGATGACGCCTTTACCCGGGCCGACGTGCCCATGACCAAGGAGGAGGTCCGGTGCGTGAGTCTGGGAAAACTCCGGCTGACGAAAAACGCCGTGGTCTACGACATCGGCGCCGGCAC
>ONVR01000078.1 GCA_900321335.1 uncultured Eubacteriales bacterium
GCAAGGCCCTTTTCCACGATCTTGTGGGCAGGCGTTCCCACGATGGACTCGCCTCCCAACTCCACCGAGCCGGATTTCGGGCTGAGCAGTCCGGAGATGGTGTTCAGAGTGGTGGATTTTCCGGCGCCGTTTGCGCCGATGAGGGTCACGATCTCCCCCTCGTTGACCTCGAAGGAGATGCCCTTGATGGCGTGAATGCTGCCGTAATATACGTTGATGTCGTTAACCTGCAACAGTGCCATGGCTCATTCCTCCTCCTTGTGTTTGCCCAGATAGGCCTCGATGACCACCGGGTCGTTCTGGATCTCGGAGGGCGTGCCCTTGGCGATGATCTTGCCGAAGTTGAGCACCGCGATCCCCTCGCAGATGCCCATAACGAGATTCATGTCGTGCTCGATGAGCATCACGGCGATCTGGAAGGTGTCCCGGATCTTGCGGATGTTGTCCATCAGCTCCGCCGTCTCCGAGGGGTTCATGCCGGCGGCCGGCTCGTCGAGGAGCAGGAGCTTCGGCTGGGTGGCCAGAGCGCGGACGATCTCCAGCCGTCTCTGGGCGCCGTAAGGCAGGGAGCCCGCCTGGGCGTTTGCCAGATCCTGCATGTCGAAGATCCCCAGAAGATCCAGGGCCCTCTCATGGGCCTTCTTCTCCTCACGCCAGTATTTCGGGGCACGGATGATGCCGGAAAACACGCTGTAGTCGGTGTTGTTGTGCAGGCCGATCTTTACGTTGTCCTCCACGGAGAGCTTGTCAAAGAGCCGGATATTCTGGAAGGTGCGGGCGATGCCCGCCTTGTTGATCTGGACCGTGGTCATGTGGGCGGTGTCCTTGCCGTCGAGCAGGATCATGCCCCGGGTGGGCTCATAGACCTTGGTGAGCATATTGAACACCGTGGTCTTGCCCGCGCCGTTGGGGCCGATGAGCCCTGCGATCTCGGTCCGGCCAATGGCGATATTGAAGTCGTCCACAGCCGTCAGACCACCGAAGTCGATCCCCAGATGGGCCACCTCGAGGATAGGGGCCTTGTCAATGTCCCGCTCCGGCAGCTTGTTTTTGCTGGGCATCGCTACCAGCTTTACCTCATTGGGGTTAGCCATTGCCATCCGCCTCCTTTTTCCTGGGTTTCGCGCCAAGGCCTGCGAACACTCTGTTCCAGATGGCACGGGCCTTTTCGTTGTTGGTCGCGATCATGATGACGATCAGCACGATGGCGTAGATCAGCATTCTGTAGTCGCTGAACTTACGCAGCAGCTCCGGCAGCACCGTAAGCACCGCCGCCGCGATAAGGGAGCCCCGGATGTTGCCCATACCGCCGAGCACCACGAACACCAGCACCAGAATGGACGTGTTGAAGTCGAATTTTTTGGGGACGATGGTGGAATAGTTCAGGGCGTACAGGGCGCCGGCGGCGCCGGCCATTGCCGCGGAGATCACGAAAGCGATGAGCTTGTATTTCGTCACGTTCAGGCCGCAGGCCTCCGCCGCGATGCGGTTGTCCCGGATGCCCATGATGGCCCGGCCGGTGCGGCTGTTCATCATGTTCTGGGTGACGAACAGTACGATCAAAATCAGGATGACGCCCGCCAGGAACGTGGAGATCTTGGTGATGCCGATGGCACCCATGGGGCCGTTGACGATAGTCACCCCCGTCTCGTCCATGCCGATGGAGGCGATATCCTTCGTGCTGATGTGCAGGCCCGCCTTGTCGTATCCCACGTACAGGCAGTTGAGGATGTTCTTGATGATCTCACCGAAGGCCAGGGTCACGATGGCCAGGTAGTCGCCCCGGAGCCGGAGCACCGGGATGCCCACGATCACGCCGGCGATGGCGGCGAACAGGGCGCCGATCACCATGGCCAGCAGCAGGCGAAGGCCCGTGTTGGGCACGGCGTTCATCAGGCTGGTGGATACGATCACGCCCGTAAAGGCGCCGACGCTCATAAAGCCCGCGTGGCCGAGGCTCAGCTCACCGGAGAAGCCCACCACGATGTTCAGAGACACTGCCATAACCATGTATGCGCAGATGGGGATCAGCTGTCCCTTCAGGGAGTTGGTGATGCTTCCCGTGGAGATCAGGATCTGGAACACCAGGAAAAACACCAGGATCAGGCCGTAGTTGATAAAGCCGCTGCGGGTTTTTTTCGATAGCTTTTTCATATTCCCCACCTCAGACTTTCTCTTTGATCTTCTTGCCCAGAAGTCCCGTGGGCTTGAAGATCAGCACGATGATCAGCACGGCAAACACGATGGCGTCGGAGAGCTCCTGGGAGATGTATGCCTTGCCCAGAATCTCGATCACGCCCAGCAGGATGCCTCCCAGCATGGCCCCGGGGATGGAGCCGATGCCGCCGAACACCGCCGCCGTAAAGGCCTTGATGCCCGGCATGGAGCCTGTGGTGGGCGTCAGGGACGAATAGGAGGACAGCAGCAGCACGCCCGCGATGGCCGCCAGACCGGAGCCGATGGCAAAGGTCATGGAGATGGTCTTGTTCACGTTGATGCCCATCAGCTGCGCCGCGCCCCGGTCCTCGGACACGGCCCGCATGGCCTTGCCCATTTTGGACTTGCCGGTAAACAGCGTCAGGCAGATCATGATCACAACGCTCACCGCAATGGTCAAAATGGCCTCCGCAGAAATGGAGAGCTTATCGCCGAAGAGCTTGACCGGCTGCACCCCCGCCACGACGGACTTGAAGCTCTTGGTGTTGGAAGACCAGATCAGAAGCGCCGCGTTCTGCAGGAAGTACGACACGCCGATGGCGGTGATCAGCACTGCCAGAGAGCTGGCGCTGCGCAGGGGCTTATAGGCCAGCCGCTCGATGACGATGCCCAGCAGGGTACAGACGATCACCGCAATGAGAATGGACGGGATCGTCCCCAGGTGCAGGCTCATGGTGGCGATAAAGCACATATAGCCGCCGATCATGATCACGTCGCCGTGGGCGAAGTTGAGCATCTTGGCAATACCGTAGACCATGGTATAGCCAAGGGCGATGATGGCGTAGACACTTCCAAGACTGATCCCGTTGATTACGTGGCTTAAAAATGTCATCTCTTTCCTCCCTCTCTTTTCTATTTCCCGGTGCCGGGAACGCCGGCGGCGGATTTCCCCGCCGGAATAGCCGCAAGGGGGCTGCCATTTTTGTGGCAGCCCCCTCCGGTTTGCATTACAGGGGCAGGGTTTTTCTCCTGTGCCCGATTCTCTTACATGCCGACGTAAACGCCGTTTACGATCTTAACAGCCTTGGGGTCCTTGGAGACCTCGCCGGCGGCATTCCAGGTCATGTTCTCGCCGGTAACGCCGGAAAAGCTGAAGCCAGCGTCCGTGAAGGTCTGGATCATGATCGCGCACATATCCTCCGCGCTGACGCCGGTGACGTCAAGGCCGCCGTTGTTCTGGGCGTAGTACAGCAGGGCGTTGTAAATGGCGTAGGCAACGTCATAGCCGTCCGCGGCGAACTGGGTGGGCGTCTCGTTGTAGGTGGACTGATACTTCTCCACGAAGGCGACCGTCATTTCGTCGGTGGCGTCCGCGGCGAAGGGAGTCAGCAGCATGGCGCCCTCAGCCAGGGAGGTGTCGAAGCCGTCAATGGCCAGAATGCCGTCCAGGCCGTCCACGCCGAAGTAGTTGACCTGGTAGCCCACAGAGGCGGCCTGCTGCATGATCAGGGACGCAGGCTCATAGTACATGGGCAGGAAGATCATGTCGGCGCCGTTGTCCTGGGCGTCCTTGATCTGAACGGAGAAGTCCTTGGTGTCGTCGGTAAAGGTGGAGGTGGAGACGATGCTCAGACCCACCTCGTCAGCCTTGGCCTTGAAGGTCTGGTAGATGCCGGTGGAGTAAGCGTCGGCGTTGTTGTAGATCACAGCCACCTTCTCGGACAGGCCGTTCTCCTTGATGTACTGGGCAGCGCCGGTACCCTGGTTGGTATCGGAGAAGCAGAGCTGGAACATGTTGTCCTTCCCCTCGGTCACGGTGGGAGAGGAAGCGGAAGGCGTCAGCATGAACACCCGGTCGGAGAACGCCTCGGCAGCCACGGCCACGCAGGGGGTGGTGGTCACGGTACCGCCGATCACCTGGACCTTCCAGTCCTTGAGGGTGTTGTAGGCGTTGACGGATTTCTCGGCGTCGTGCTCGTCATCCTGGGGATTGAACTCGATCTGGAAATCCGGATCGATGGCGTTGATCTCCTCAACGGCCAGCTTCATGGCGTTGGAAACGGCAGTGCCGTACATGGCTGCGCCGCCGGTGGTGGGGCCGATCTCGCCGAGCATCAGGGTACCCGTGAGCTTGCCGTCCCCGGTGGC
>ONVR01000067.1 GCA_900321335.1 uncultured Eubacteriales bacterium
GCAGACGCTCTTCTTTTGGTTACACTTGCAAAAGCTCGCTGCAGGACGGGGAAAAAGAACGTGCTCGGGCAAAGTGAATTCGCCTTGCGCCATGGAAATCCCAGTGTGCCGCTTCCTCCTTTTGCGGCAACCGGTTGAGAAAATTGGGAAGATCTGTTATACTGTTTGCAATTAAAAGGAAAAGGGAGCGATTTCCATGGATGAAAACATCAGAAAGAGAAATGAATTGCTGGCGCAAAAGGTCATCAAAGGGCTTGCGTCCCGGAACATGTCCGGCTATTATGCCGCCAACCGGGCCGAGGCGCTGGAGAAAGCCCTCTCGCTGATTCCGGATGGGGCCTCGGTGACCATGGGCGGCGCCATGAGCGCCTGGGAGATTGGTCTTGTGGATGCGGTGAAGGCGGGCAATTACAGGTTTATCGACCGGGACGCGATGGCGGATAAGCGGGCCGCCATGCTTGCCGCCTACGATGCAGACGTATTCCTCTCCAGCGCCAACGCCATGACGGAGGATGGGGTGCTTGTGAACATCGACGGAAACGCCAATCGGGTCTCCGCCATTGCCCAGGGTCCCAAAAAGGTGGTTTTTATCGTGGGTATGAACAAGGTCTGCAGTGACATTGACGGAGCCATGAAGCGGGCCCGGAACGTGGCGGCGCCCATAAACGCCCAGCGCTTCGGCCTGTCCACACCCTGCGCCAGGACGGGCGCCTGCATGAACTGCAAATCCCCGGACACCATCTGCTGTCAGTTCCTCATCACCCGTTACAGTAGGCATGAGGGCCGCATTCACGTGATCCTGGTCAACGACAACCTGGGATTCTGATTTTCCTGTATCATTCGGGCACCCTGCCGAAAGGCAGGGTGCATTTTTGCGGAGAATCAAAAACTCCCTATTGGAAAAACGCCGCCGGTGTGGTACAATTACAAACACACTTTTGTAAGGAAACCGGAGAGAACAGCATGATCTTTAACACTGTACTGGACGCCATGGGCAACACCCCCATGATCCGTTTGAACCGTATGACCGGCCCCGATGACGCGGAGGTCCTTGTGAAATACGAGGGGCTCAACATCGGCGGCTCCATCAAGACCCGCACCGCCTTCCAGATGATCGAGGCGGCGGAGCGGGCGGGGATCCTGAAGCCGGACTCCGTGATCGTGGAGCCCACCAGCGGCAACCAGGGGATCGGCCTGGCTCTGGTCGGCGCCGTCAAGGGTTATCGGGTGGTGATCATCATGCCTGACTCCGTCAGCCAGGAGCGCCGCCTGCTGATCCGGCACTACGGGGCGGAAGTCATGCTGATCCACGACGAGGACAACATCGGTGAGTGTATTGACCGGTGCATTCAAAAGGCCCGGGAAATGGCGGCGGCAGACCCGAAGGTTTTTATGCCGGATCAGTTTTCCAACCCGGAAAATCTCAACGCCCATTACCTGCACACCGCCAGGGAGATCCTCGGGCAGGTTGACGGGCCCATTGACGGCTTCTGCTCCGGCATCGGCACGGGAGGCACCATCACCGGCATCGGCAACGTGCTGAAAAAAGCCAATCCCCAGATCGCCATATGGGCGGCAGAGCCGGAAAACGCAGCCATCCTCTCCGGCGGCTCCATCGGATCTCACCTCCAGATGGGCATCGGCGACGGACTGATCCCGCCCATCCTGGACCAGAGCGTCTATCAGCAGGTGGAGATCGTCAAGGACGAGCAGGCCATTGAGACCACCCGTCAGCTTGCCGCAAAAGAGGGAATCCTCTGCGGGATCTCCAGCGGCACCAACGTGTGCGTTGCCCTGCGCCTGGCAAAGCACCTCGGCCGGGGCAAGCGCGTAGTGACCATCCTGCCGGACACGGGGGAGCGGTATTTCAGCACCGAACTGTTTCACCACGAATAATACGGTACCCGCCTGCACCTCAGGCGGGTATTTTTTTGCCGCCGGGTATAAAAGCCGGTCACGTGAGAACAATAAGGGAGAAACCAAATGCAGGAGGTCGATCCCATGTTCAAACACGAAAAAATGCTGTTTCACCCTGTAGCGGTGGAGCGGCCCAATCCCCAGTACGCCGCTCTGCTTCAGGAGCAGCTGGGCGGCGCCAACGGGGAGCTCAAGGCAGCCATGCAGTACATGTCCCAGAGCTTTCGCATTCAGGACCCGGAGATCAAAGATCTGTTTCTGGACATCGCGGCGGAGGAGCTGGGCCACATGGAGATGGTGGCCCAGACCATCCACCTGCTCAACGGCCACGACGTGGACGCGGCCGCCGTCCCGGCCGGGGAGATCCAGACCCACGTGCTCATGGGCCTCAATCCCGGCCTGATCAACGCCTCAGGCTATTCCTGGACGGGAGATTACGTGTCTGTCACCGGTGATCTGTGCGCGGATCTGCTGTCCAACATCGCCTCGGAGCAGCGGGCCAAGGTGGTCTACGAGTACCTGTACCGGCAGATCGAAGACAAAAAGGTCCGCCAGACCATTGACTTTCTCCTCAACCGGGAGGAGGCCCACAACGCCATGTTCCGGGCGGCCTTCAACAAGGTCCAGAGCAGCGGTTCCAACCGGGACTTCGGCACCACCAAGGCCGCCAGAATGTATTTCAGCCTCTCGGAGCCGTCTGCCGGTGACAACCCCTTTGCGGGCACCGAAGTCAATCCGCCGTCCTTCCGTTAAAGTCCGTCTTCACAAAGAGCGCCCTATGCAAGGCGCTCTTTGCACATATTATGCACATATTTTACACAAAAAACATTGACCTTTTGCCCGATGGGATTTATAATGATCCCGAGGTGATTCAAAATGAGTACGGTAAACGTTACGTTTCGCGTAGATTCTGAGCTGAAGAGGGAGGCGGACAAATTGTTCGACGATCTGGGGATGAGCCTGTCCACGGCCTTCAATATTTTCCTGCGCCAGTCCGTGCGGGAGCAGCGGCTGCCGTTTCTGGTCACGAAAAACGCCAATGCCAGACTGACGGCCGCCGCCATGGAGAGCGCCCAACAGGATCGGGATATGCGCGGTCCCTTTGAGGACGTGTCTGAGCTGATGGAGGATCTCAATGCTTAAGACGAAGTATACCGCTCAGTTCAAGCGGGATTACAGGCGCGCCCGCCGGCGGGGCTGCGATCCCCGGAAGCTGGAGCGGGTGATCCGCTGCCTTGCGGCGGAGGAGCCGCTGCCCCGTCAGCACCGGGACGGTCCTCTTCAGGACGATCACGGGTACCGGGAAATGCGCTGCTGTGAGATCGAACCGGGCTGGGAGCTGATCTATCAGGTGGACCGGGACCGGCTTCTGCTCAAGCTGATCCGGGCATACGCGGCGGTAAACAAAAA
>ONVR01000057.1 GCA_900321335.1 uncultured Eubacteriales bacterium
GCTGCTCCCGGCTGTAGACCCGGCCGGGGTTCTTCATCAGCAGCTCCAGCAGGTCGAACTCCCGGGCGGTCAGCTCCACCGGGCCGGTCTCCGTGGAGACGGTCCGCGCAGCGCAGTCTATCGTGACTCCCCCCAGGGTCAGCCGCTGCTCCGGCTTCTTCTCCGCTTTTCCGGAAGCCGCCCGGCGAAGAAGGGCCTTGATCCGGGCCTTCACCTCCAGAATGTTGAAGGGCTTGGTGATATAGTCGTCGGCTCCGTACTCGAAGCCCATGAGCTTGTCCGTGTCCTCGCTCCGGGCCGTCAGCATGATGATGGGGACGTCGGAGAAGCCCCGGATCTCCATGCAGGCCTCCAGCCCGTCCAGCTCCGGCATCATCAGGTCCAGGATGATGAGGTCGTAGTCGTTCGCCCGGGCCATCTCCACCGCTTCCCGGCCGTTGTAGCCGGCGTCCACTTCGTAGCCCTCGTTTTCCAGATTGAACCGAAGGCCCTTGACGATGACCTTCTCGTCATCAACTACCAGGATCCGCGCCATGCCGCTCCCCCTCTCCGTTTACTGTGATGTAGGGAGCCACTCTGTCATAGGTCCCTTCTCCGATGCCGCTGACCTCCATGAGATCTTCCTCGGTCTCAAAGCCGCCGTTTTCCTCCCGCCAGGCAGCGATGTCCGCCGCCCGCTTCTCGCCGATCCCCGGCAGTCGGGTCAGGTCCTCTTCCGAGGCGGTGTTCAGGTCCAGGACCTCCCCCTCCAGGATGCCGGGAGCGTCCGGGGTCTCCACGGGCTCCGCCGCCCGGAGGCTGTGGCCGGGCTCCACCACGGTGGGGACCGCAGGTTCCCCCTGAGGCAGGAGGAACCAGGCCAGAGTGACCGCCGCGAAGGCTGCCGTCAGCAGGATGGTCAGCTTTTCCAGCCGGCCGGCCGGCCAGGCGGGTCGTTTCATGGCGGGTCTCTCCTTCCTCTCTGTTTTCTTTTCTATCATACCGTCATCCTCATGAAAAAGCAAGGTTCCAACTCCGACAGGACCCATCCCCGGGAAAAATTTCTCTGTTTTTTCAATTCCCATGTCGCAAACGGAGATTTTGTGATACAATGGATAAAATCACTTTCTGAACAACGGAGTTTTTCCTATGAAAACGATCCTCAACCGCGCTGCCGCCCTGGTCCTGCTGATGGCTCTGACCGTCACCCTTCTGGTCCCCGCGGCGGCCGCTGTCCAATATCCCGGCGTGCCGGAGATCTCCATTGAGGCCAAGTCCGCCCTGCTCATCGACCTGGACACGGAACAGCTGCTCTACGAGCAGAACGCCAGCGAGCGGAGCTACCCCGCCAGCATCACCAAGATCATGACCTGCCTGCTGACCCTGGAGGCCATCGGCCGGGGGGAGCTGACCATGGACACCGTGGTCACCATCCCGCAGGAGGCCCTGACGGACATTACGGACGAATCCTCCACCGCCGGCCTGCTGGCGGGAGAGGAGGTCACCGTCAACGACCTGCTCTACTGCCTGATGCTGGCCTCCGCCAACGAGGCGGCCAACGCCCTGGCCATCACTGTGGCCGGGGACATCCCCACCTTCGTGGAGCGGATGAACCAGCGGGCGGAGGAGCTGGGCATGACAGGCACCCATTTTGTCAACCCCCACGGCCTCCACGACGACGACCACTACACCACCGCCTGGGATATCTACCGCATGGCCAAGGAGGCCATGACCCACGCGCCCTTCCGGGAGATCGTCTCCACCGGCCGGTACGACACCGCCGCCACCAACATGAGCGAGCCCCGGCAGCTCTACAACACCAACGGCCTGCTGGCCCGGTACAAGTACCCCGGCTATGTCTACAGCGGCACCATCGGCATCAAGACCGGCAGCACCGGCCAGGCCGGATACTGTCTCTGCGCCGCCGCCAAGAAGAAGGGCCACACCCTGGTCTCCGTGGTCCTGGGGGCGGACAACCCCACGGACAAGTGGGGCAACCCCATCCGGAACCAGTTCATCGAAAGCCGGAAGCTGCTGGACTGGGGCTTCACCAGCTTCAGCCCGGCCACCCTGCTGAGCAA
>ONVR01000373.1 GCA_900321335.1 uncultured Eubacteriales bacterium
CCCCACCGTAACGATCATGCCGGCCTCCACGTTCCGGGCCAGCGTCTCGTCGTCAAAGGTAACGGTCATCACGCCGCCGTCCACGGTGGCGCTGCCCTCGGCAAAGCTGCCGATATAAGTAAAGGAGCTCCAGATCAACAGGCCGACCAGCAGGATGACCACCGCGGCCAGCAGGACCCACACAGCGGGGTTTGTCACACGCAGATAGTCGGTCAGCTGCTCCGGGGACTGGATGCGCTCCATGCTCGACTTTCGATAGAGAGAGGATCGTTCCATCGTTGCTTCTCCTTCCATAAGTGGGACAGGGTATATAAACACATTTTATTTTACAATTTCATGCGCTGCTTTTCCATCAATGGGAACAGATTGTTCCCTCCCTTGCCGGATGATCTGTTTTCGCCCTTGTGAAGCCGACCGGGGAGGCATATTCCCGGCGCTTGCGTTTTTCACCGGGTCAGGGTATAATTGAGGAAAACAAGGAACGAGGTGCTTGCCATGATCATGCTGGACGCGCTCGGGCAAAAAATACGCTCCCTGCGCGTGGAAAAAGGGCTCAGTCAGCAGCAGCTGGCGGACCTCATGTTCGTCACGCGCAAGACCGTCGGCAACTGGGAATCCGGCACGCGAATGCCCGATGTGGCAATGCTCTCCCGGCTCGCCAAGCTGCTGGACGTCCGGTCCTATGAGCTGCTGGATGTGCTGGCCGGTCCGGATACGCCGCCAAACATCATCCTTGTGGATGACGAAGCCGCTACCCTCAAGGCTTCTCTCCACATTCTCAGCGATACGCTCCCCAATGTTGAGGCCTTCGGCTTTCAGACAGGGCAGGAGGCGCTGGACTTCGCGGCAGGCACCCGGGTCGACGTGGCATTTCTGGATGTTGTGCTGCTTGGGGAAAACGGCGTTGATCTGGCAAGGGGCCTCATGGAGCTCAACCCACGCACCAATATCATTTTTTTGACCGGGCATTCAGAATATATGGCAGACGCGCTGAAGCTGCATTGCAGCGGCTATCTGCTCAAGCCGCTTACGCCCGAAAAGATCCGGGAGGAGATCGCGCATTTGCGCCATGGCGTGCGGGGGCTGGACCCCTGAGACACGCACCGCGCTTTTCTTTCCTCCGCTCCCCATCAGACACAAAGCACCCCAGCCCTGCAAAAAGGGATGGAGTGCTTTGATATTCTCGTTCTGTACACGGGCAAAACGAAGGACGCTCACGAAACGCGGCGGCTCCCGCTTATTTCTTCGCCTCGCGGAGGACGCGCAGGGCCTCGATGATCGCGTCGTTCAGCTCGGGGATCTCCTTGCCGCCGTTGTCCTGGAGCCAAATGATGCGGGTGATCTGGCTGCCCACGTCGTAGCGGCAGCCGCTCAGACCCTTGACGCCGGCGATCTTCGCCTCAGTCTCCGGGCGCATCATGATCTCCACCAGGATATTATAGGCCTCCTGATGCTTGGTGTGGCCGAGAGCCTCCGCCACAGCCTTGACCTCGTCCATCTTCTTGCCGGTAGCGATTTTCTCCAGCTTGGACCACTTCTTGGCCTCGATCAGCTTCGTATAATCTGCCATTTTCTACAATGCCTGCCTTTCAAGTGTTATGAAACAGTAATGTGTATAATACACCATCCGCACTGCCCCTGTCAACAAAAGAACGGAAAAATGTCAAAACATATTCCCAAACCGATTGCCGACAGAAAAAAACAATATTTTTTCCGATTTCTGTCACAAAAGCGGGCGCTTATGAGATATAATGGATAAGGGGGGATCATTGAATGAGAAATCGCAAATGGCTTTTTCCGCTCGCTGTCGTTCTGGTCGCGCTCGCGGCGGCATTGATACTGACCCTGTCTCTGCTGTTTGCTCATAACGGAGGGCTGTACGACTACGCGCTCACCCTTACGGACAAGTCCCTTTTCGTCCGCGGGGACGGAAGCCTTTGGGAACTGGAAACGGAGGGCAGCACCGCCCATTTTCTTTCCCCCGCCGGGCGGACGGTCCCTGTCGGTGTGGAGCGCTCTGTCAGCGGCTCGGACGAGACACTGACAAGCTGGGAATACGGTCTTCGGCTGTATCGGGAGGAGCTTTTTATCCGTGCGGACGGCAGTCTTTGGCGGCTGACTGTCAACAGAAACGACG
>ONVR01000077.1 GCA_900321335.1 uncultured Eubacteriales bacterium
ATCAGCTCTTCCTTGCCGGTATTCACGTTGACTGTTTGGATCTGCCCGAAGGCGTCGTTGGTCTGGGCGTAGATGAAGTCGATCCCGCCGTCATTCAGCGTATCGCCGATGTTGTAATAAAACGGATTGGAGTAAAAGTTTCCGTGAATGCCGGTAATGGCGATCATTACGGTGTCTGTCGTCCGCTCCTGCCGGGG
The DNA here is from genome assembly GCA_900321335.1 of uncultured Eubacteriales bacterium. Classification (GTDB taxonomy): domain Bacteria; phylum Bacillota; class Clostridia; order Oscillospirales; family Oscillospiraceae; genus RUG678. The sequence goes on from ONVR01000077.1 coordinate 198, forward strand.
GCGGAACAGCACGCCGCTGAGCACCACGCCTCGCTTCGTCGGCACATCCAGTCGGTACATATTGTTATTGGGCACGGTTGTCCCTCCCTCTGAACACGCACTTGTGTGCAGGAGACGAATAGCAGGCATTGCAGGAGACGCATTTGGAGATGTATCCCGCATCCTGCCGCATTTTCTGCGGCAGATCCGGCTCCCGGAGGAGCGGCCGGGACAGGGAGATGAACTGGATCTTGGTATTGTTCAGAACAGCCTCCATGGTGTCGAGGCTGCGGAAACCGCCCACCACGATCACCGGGCACGCTACCTTCTCCGCCACCTTGGCCGCCACGGGGACAAAATACCCCTCGTTCTTGTGGGCCCGGATGCCCGCCACAGAGGTGCCGTTGCCGCTGATCTCGATGGAGTCGATCCCGGCGGCGTCCAGGAGCTTGCAGATGGCAACGCAGTCGTCCCCGTCAAGGCCGCCGTAGGTAAAGTCGCTGCAGTTGATCTTGACGGTAACGTGCAGAGACGGCGCTGATTTGTGAATGCCCTTCAGAATATCCACCAGAATACGGCTGCGTTTTTCCAGTGAGCCGCCGTATTCATCCTTCCTGTGGTTGACGGCAGGACTGATAAAGCGGCTGAGGAAGAAGAAATGCGCCCCGTGGATCTGCACGCCGTCAAAGCCCGCCTTTTCTGCGCGGACGGCAGCGTCGATGAACTGCCGGATGACAAGTTGAATTTCGTCTGCGGTCATATCGTCGGGCTCCACCTGCAGGTATTGGCCGTCCACCTCGCGATAATAGGCCCCCAGCGCCAGTTGGGTGATGACTGGCGTTCCGTGGGCGTGGATGATATCGGTCAGACGCTTGTACTGCCCGATCAGCGCATCGTCGCACAGCCGCATCATGCCGCCGAAATAATAGTCGTGAAGCGCCACACTGGTAAAGCCCGTGATGATGGCGCCGACGCCGCCGGAGGCCAGCTCGTCGTAGATGGCGTAGGCCTGCTCCGTCACGCTGCCGTCGGGCCGCGCGATCCCCTCCCAGGTGGCCGAGCGCACCAGGCGGTTTTTCAAGCCCAGATTGCCAAGCTGAACGGTTTCAAATATGTTTTTCATGGTTTTTATCCTCCAAAAACGTAATCGTTATTTCCTGCGTCCCTCTGATGGCGGGTTCGCCGGAGCCGTCCTGCAGGCTGTACTCCGTGTATATCACAAGTCTTCCGTTTTCCCGGAAAACATGATAGTCCTGTGTGTGAAGAATAAATCCGCTTTTCAGGGAGAGCGCATCATAATTCACGACGGTTTCCATACCCGGATCAAACAGCATATCGGCTGTAATATACCCAACGCGGTGGAGCAGCATGGCGTTTTCTCTTGCCTCGATTCCGACTTTGGTAATGGCGTTTCCCATATAATCAGAATAAGCAATGCAATGGCTTCCATCCTTCAGCCTGTATTCCCCAATATAATCGTAATGTGTTTCTTCTCCGTCGATCACGCTTCGCAAGTGGATCGATGCCTGCTTGTTCTCCATGCAAAATGCCCCTTTACAAATCTCACAAGATTCATTATAATATGTTACATCAGAAAAACAAGAAGGCAGAATATTCTTTGTCACTATATAAAACATAGTAATGGAGGCAGCCATGAGCAAAAAACCTTTACCCACGGATGAAAACATCTACGAAACCGAATGCCCCATCCTGTATGCCATGGAACTGATCGGGCAGAAGTGGAAGCTCCCCATCCTGTGGTACATCGCGGACGCGGAGAACCAGACGCTCCGCTACCGGGAGCTGGAGCGCAAGGTGGTGGGCATCACGGCCACTATGCTGACCAAGTGCCTGCGGGAGCTGGAGCAGGATGGATTCATCACCCGCACCCAGTACAGCACCATCCCGCCCACGGTGGAGTATTCCCTCAATGAGAGGGGCAAAACCCTGATCCCGGCGCTGGAGTCTCTGTACCAATGGGCGGAAGACCAGATGCAGTAGAGCGCCCGAAGAATACGCACTGCTCCGAAAGATTATCCGGCAAAACAAAAAATCGGAAATCCTGACGGATTTCCGATTTTTTCTATGAAAGCCGTGCGGCGATTGCCTTTACAGCAAATGCCACAGCTCACCGTTTGGCATAACACAGACGTCCCCCTGGAGAACCTCGACGAGGTTGCCCGTCAGATCCCGCACGACCGTTTCCTCCCAGTACCGGTAACTCGCGCCTTCTCCCTCTTCGTGCCATTTGTTGAAAAACAGATGATCCTCCGCCCGCAGGAAAAAGCTCTCATGGGGCGCGAGGGCAAAGGATGTGCGTTCCGGCCAGATGATTTCAAAGAGGTCTTCATCTCCCTGTCTTGTCAGGGTAAGGGGTGATGTCTGCAGCTGCAGATTGTAGCAGTTTTTCACGCTGGCAAGGGGAAGCTCCTGAAAAACCTCCGCATTTTTGCTGCCGCAGGCAAAGCGAAGGATCCGGATCACCTTTTCGTTAAAATCCACCTGCAGGAAATAAATGCTTTCCTCCAGATAAACCGGGGTGTCCAG
>ONVR01000142.1 GCA_900321335.1 uncultured Eubacteriales bacterium
GCGTGGCCCTGAGAGCCATAGCCGACGATTGCGATGGTCTTGCCATCCAGCTTGGTGATGTCACAGTCCTTCTCATAATACATTTTTGCCATAGTCAAACTCTCCTTTTTCCTTGGTATCTTCATTGATGGTTATTTGTCCGCGTTCCAGCGCCACCATACCGGTGCGCACCAGTTCGAGAATTCCGAATTCCTCAAGCAGTCTCTGCAGGGCGTCCGCCTTGGACTCATCGCCGATGATGGCGATGGTCATGGTGGTGACGGACACGTCGATGATGGACGCCCGGAAGATATTGGCGATCTGAATGACCTCGTTTCGCACCTCGCTGGTTCTGGCGTCGACCTTGATGAGCACCAGCTCCCGGCGGATGGAATTATCCGGATCCAGCAGCTTCACGGAGTGCACGGGGAAGAGCTTTCTGACCTGATTGCACAGCAGCTTGATGTGGTCCTCGTCCGCCAGCACCTCGATGGTGATGCGGGAGGTGTCCACCCGGTCCGTCGTGCCAACAGCCAGGGACTCGATGTTGTATCCCTTTCTGGAGAAAAGACGGGATACCTGGGACAGGACGCCTGCCTCGTTCTCCACGAGAACGGACAGCGTGTATCGTTTCACTTCATTCATGGCTGTACGCGCTCCCTTCTCAGCAGATAATAAACTTGGTGATGTGGCTGCCGCCGCCCACCATGGGCCGGACCATCTCGTCAATATCGATGGCACAGTCGATGACATACCCGTGACCCCATTTCAGGGCCTCGTCCAGGGCCTGCTCCATCTCCTGCACGGTGGTGACCCGTTTGCCTTTGAGGCCGTATGCCTCCGCCAGCTTGACGAAGTCGGGGCCCCGGTCCAGGGTGGTCTCCGCGTAATGCTTGTTGTAAATAAGCGTCTGCCACTGGCGGACCATGCCCAGGGTACGGTTGTCAAAAATCACCGTGATCACCGGGATATCGTAATGCTCCACCGTAGCCAGCTCGTTGCAGTTCATGCGAAAGCTGCCGTCGCCGGTGATGTGGACCACGATCTTGTCGGGATTGCCGATCTTGGCGCCGATGGCCGCTCCCAGGCCGAAGCCCATGGTGCCGAAGCCGCCGGAGGTGATGAGCTGTCCGGGATAGGAATACTTGAAGTGCTGGAGGGTCCACATCTGATGCTGGCCCACGTCCGTGGTGACCATGGTCTCCTCCGGCGTCATGCGTGCGATGGTGGAGAATACCTCTTTGGGCGTCAGGGTGCCATTCCCCTCATCGTATTCCGTCTCCGTCTTATAGGAGAACACGTGCTTTTTCCACGCTGTGTGGTCCTGCTGCTTGAGCCGTGCATTGAGCATAGTCAGCACCTGCTTGGCGTCTCCGATGATGTGGTGGGTGGTATGTACGTTCTTGTCCACCTCAGAGCGGTCAATGTCGATCTGCACGATCTTGGCCTGGCTGGCAAAGCTGGCGGGATCCAGCGCCACGCGGTCACTGAACCGGCAGCCCACGGCGATGAGCAGGTCGCACTCGTTGCAGGCGATGTTGGAGGCCTGAGAGCCATGCATGCCCACCATGCCGGTGGCCAGCTTGTTTCTGCCGTAGAAGCCGCCGGCGCCCATTACGGTAATGGCTGTGGGCGCGTCCATGCGCTCGGCAAAGGCCGTAAACTCCTTGTCGGCCCGTCCTCTGACAACGCCGCCGCCGCAGATCAGCATGGGCTTTTCCGATGCCTGGATCATCTCCAGCAGGATGTCGATGTCCTCCTTGTTGGGCTCCGGCTGCTTGAGGTCATGGGCAGATCGCCGCAGCAGGGCGCCCAGTTTGCCGCCGTTGAAGTGTCTCTCCTTGGGGACGAAGACAAAATCCGCCGTCTCCGCGGTGACGTTTTTGAGAATGTCCAGCAGCACAGGGCCCGGCCGTCCGCTCTTGGCGATGGCAAAGGCCGCCCGGACCGTGTCAGCCAGCTTGTTCACGTCCTTGACCAGGTAGTTGCACTTGGTGATGGGCATGGTGATGCCGGTGATGTCCACCTCCTGGAAGGAGTCCTTGCCGATGAGGTTTTCACTGACGTTGCAGGTAATGAAAACCACTGGGGAGGAATCGGAGTAAGCCGTTGCGATCCCCGTGGTCAGGTTTGTGGCACCGGGGCCGGAGGTGGCAAAGCAGACCCCCACCTTTCCCGTGCTTCTGGCATAGCCGTCAGCCGCGTGAGAGGCGCCCTGCTCGTGAGAGGTCAGGATGTGACGGATCTTGTCTGAATAGTTATACAACTCGTCGTATACGTTGAGAATGGTGCCGCCGGGATACCCGAATACGGTGTCTACCCCCTGTTCCAGAAGGCACTCCATTAGGATTTTCGCTCCCGTCATCTGCATAATGCTTCCTCCTTTTCATAAACAAAAAACCCACAGTCCGAAAGCAGACCATGGGAAAAGTAAGCGATAAACCGTCGTTTCCGGACACCGCAGGCGCCAAAGCCAACTCGGCCTGCGCCAGCGCCCTCAACACTGACTGTTCGATGCTACGTAATCACAGGTACGGCTTTCAGAGCCCATTTTGACCTCGGTAAGTCGAAGGGCCGCAAGCAGTACCTCTGTAACTCGAAAGGAAACGACTTTCATGTTGAACCTCACTGTTTATGCGTAATAAACACTTTCAAACTTTGAAAATTATTATAATGCCCCGGCCCCTGCCTGTCAAGGGCGGATCTTAATTTTGTAAGATTATCCAATAACTTTGTCCATTTAAGGGAGTAAATTGACAAAGTGAAAGGGAGACCGCCGTTTACCGGCGGCCTCCCTGTTTGCCTCAGGCCCTACTGTAGCTTTTGCAGCACGTCCCGGATCTGTCCCGTGACCTGCTCCACCTCCTGGGCGAAGATCCTGGCGGAGATCCGCAGGCCCCC
>ONVR01000185.1 GCA_900321335.1 uncultured Eubacteriales bacterium
GATGAAAACCGCAGGCTCCTGTATGACAGCCTGACAAAATTCGGCTATGAGTGCGTGCTGCCTCAGGGCGCCTTCTACATGTGGGTCAAGACCCCCACAGAGGACGACAAGGCCTTTGTCAGCGCGGCGGTGAAGTACAATATTCTGGTGGTGCCCGGCAGCGCCTTCGCCGGTCCCGGCTATGTGCGCATCGCCTATTGCGTGGCGAGATCCACCATCGAAAAGGCTCTGCCCGGCTTTGAAAAGCTGGCAGAGGAATTCGGACTGAAGAAATAAGAAAGCAGAGGAAGAAACTATGGATGAGAGAAAAATCATACTGTCCGGCATCAAACCCAGCGGGGATCTGACCCTGGGTTCCTACATCGGGGCCATCAAGAACTGGGTGGAGCTGGCGGATCAGTACGACTGCTTTTATATGATGGCGGACCTGCACGCCATCACCGTGCGGCAGGTGCCGGCGGATCTGCGGCGGCGCACCCTGGCCCAAATCGCCCAATATATCGCCTGCGGCCTGGATCCGGAGAAGAACACCATCTTCATCCAGAGCCAGGTGCCGGAGCACACCCAACTGGGCTGGGTGCTGGACTGCTACACCATGTTCGGGGAGCTCTCCCGGATGACCCAGTTCAAGGACAAATCCGCCAAAAACGCGGACAACATCAACGCAGGCCTGTTCACCTATCCGTCTCTGATGGCGGCGGATATCCTGATCTACCAGGCGGATCTGGTGCCCGTGGGGGAGGATCAGAAGCAGCACGTGGAGCTCACCCGGGACATCGCCCACCGGTTCAACACCATCTACGGCGACGTGTTCAAGCTCCCGGAGCCCTTTATCCCCAAGGTGGGCGCCCGGATCATGAGCCTGCAGACGCCGGAGAACAAGATGTCCAAGTCCGAGACGGACAACGGCGGGTGCGTCTGCCTGATGGATAAGCCGGAGGCCATCATGAAGGCCTTCAAGCGCGCCGTCACCGACAGTGAGACCAGCGTGCATTTCGACCGGGAGAACAAGCCCGGGGTGTCCAATCTCATGCAGATCTACTCCGTTGCCACGGGCAGCACCTTCGAGCAGATCCAGCAGGAGTTTGCAGGCAAGGGCTACGGCGATTTCAAGGTCAAGGTAGGCGAGGCCGTGGTGGAGATGCTCCGGCCCATCCGGGAGGAGGCGGAGCGCATCCTGGCGGACAAGGCATACCTGGAGAAGGTCTACCGGGAGGGCGCGGAAAAAGCGTCCTACGCCGCCCGGAAGACCCTGCGTAAGGTATATAAGAAAGTGGGCTTCGTGCAGTAAGGCACAGCCCGGTCACTTGCCGGAGAAGATGCTCAGGGCGACTACCGCCAGCATGATGAGGAAATCCTCGTCCCCGCTTTCCCGGTAGAGGAAAAACAGTACGGCCAGCAGCAGAAGATCTCCCGTGTCCAGACCGGAGGGGAGAAGGGAGCGGAGCAGGCCGCCCATATCCGGCAGGCCGCCGCTTCTCTGCGGCGGCCTGCTTATTGGTGCATAGCCCTCCGCGGGATCCACGTACGGGTTAAACAAGACCGTCACCTCCGGAGAACTCCTCCATGGCCATTCTGGCCAGACGCGCCAGCTTTGCCACCTGGGCCGCCCGGTCCACGGCCTGTGCCCGTTCCGGCTTGAGATAGGGCTTCATGGCGCGGATCAGGGCCGTCTTGTCGCTGCCTGCGCTGTTATACTCGCCCAAAAGCCTGGTGAGCAGAGCCATCAGCTTCGGGTCCGGACCCTCCGGAGAAGCGGACGCGCCGCCGGTGGGTTCTCCGCCTGCAGGCTGTCCGCTCCCAGCGCCGGAGAGGGAACGGGCGATCTCCATGATCTTTTCCATCTCCCCGGGGGATGACAGAATGCTGCTGATCTTATCCTCAAGCTCGCTCATGATGCCCTCCCTTCCGTCGCCGGTGATCCCGGCAACCCTTTATTTTCCCTCCAGCAGCTGCCCCAGCTGCCGGGCAAGGCGCTGGCCCTCTCCCGTTTTGAGAATGCCGCTCAGGGCATCCCGCAGCGCCGCTGTGTCGCCCCTGGCCACGGCGTCCTCCAGAGAGCCGTTTCGTTCCAGCATCGCCTTGACGCTGCGGCCGTCCGGAGAATTGGCCAGCTGCTCCAGGGATCCGCTTTTTTCCCGCAGGGCCTCGGCCCTGCCGCTACCCAATACGTTTTGAGCCAGTTTTGAAAGATCCTTTTCCATGGTCCATACTCCCGCAAACAGATTCGGCCCCGGCGCCGGAATGTCGCCGGGGCCCCTATGGACAGTATATTCACAGCCATGCCGGAGGTTACATCGTTATGAAAATTTTGGTCGTGTCCGACTCCCACGGAAACAAAAAAGCCCTGCTGGAGGCCGCCGGACGGGAGACCCCGGACGTTATCCTGCATCTGGGGGATTACGCCAGAGACTGTCTGGCCCTGCGCCTGCGCTGTCCCGGCAGGCAGATCCTGGCCGTCCGGGGCAACTGTGACGGCCCGTCACCCGAGCCCGCCCAGCGGGAACTGACCCTGGCCGGGAAAAAGATCCTCATGACCCACGGCCACCTGTACGGCGTCAAGCGGAGCACCGAGACCCTGGAGGACGAGGGCTTTGCCCAGGATGCGGACGCGGTGCTCTACGGGCACACCCACGTGGCGGGGTGGAAGCGCCTGGGAAACATGCTGCTGCTCAATCCGGGCAGCATCGGCTTTGAGGGCACCTACGCTGTGCTGACCATCGAGGACGGACAGCTCCGCCCGGAACTGAAACACCTGTAAAAAAGCTGCGGAAGAAAACCTCTTCCGCAGCTTTTTATTTGCTTTCTTTTACAGTTCAAAGTCCTCGGGCTTCAGGTCTGTTTTCGGAACGGACAGAACAAAATCCGGGACACGCTTGAGGGGATCGTAGTCAAACTTGCCGCAGGAGAGTCCCTCCTGGGACACGCCCTTTTTTACGCAGGCCACCTCGCCCTCGCCGATGAGCGTGCCGTGGGAACAGTATGCGCAGTCCGGCGTGATCTTCTTGTTGAACAGCATAGCAATCGCCCCTTCCAGACAGATTATACAGGATCAGCGCCGGTTTTTCAACCGTCTGGGGCGTATTTTTGCCGCATTTGCTCCCAGCACCCCGATCAGCGCGATGAGAAGGCCGGCCCCGAGCAGAAGCAGGAAAAGCAGACTGACGGCGTCTGCCGTCCCGGCGGTGCCGCCGTTGAAGGCGGGGATCGCCGGAAACAGCTGGCCTGCGCCCGCGGCCAGAGCGGCAGCCAGAAGACCGTGGAGCAGCTTGCCCGGCAGGTATTCCCGGACAGACAGTCCCAGGTCACAGACAAGAGAGAGCACCTGAAAATGGACGGAGATCCCGGCCCAGCCCAGCAGAAAGGAACTGCAGACCAGCCGGGCGGCAGGGGTCCCCACCCCCTGAAGGGCGGCAATGCCGGAGGAGAGCTCAAAGATGCCCAGCACCAGGGGCCGGGCCAGAGCCGGGTCCTGCCCGAAAAGCAGGAAAAGCCGCTCCGGCAGCCGGCACAGACCGTCCAGCAGACCCACGTGTTCCATCAGCGCCAGCAGGACCCGGAAGAAGATCACAAAGGCGCACACGTTGAGGACAGAGGCGAAGGCCTTTTTCACCGCCCCCGTAAAGGCGGCGGCGAAGGAAAGCGCCTCCCCGGAGGGGACGGGACGGGGAGAGCGGGGACGGTCCTGCCCCCGTCTGCGGTACAGAAAACACAGCAGCCAGGAGGCGGCCAGGTGACAGGCAAACACCA
>ONVR01000073.1 GCA_900321335.1 uncultured Eubacteriales bacterium
ACCACCAGAATGACCAGGGCGCCCACGGCCTCAAAGGTCCGGGCCGTATCCGCCGTTGCGGCAAGGTCACCCAGAGCGTCGGAGAGGGATTCCTCCGCCTGCTCCGGCAGCACCTCGGAGACGGCCTCCGACGGGGACTCCGGAGCGGGTCCGTTCTGCTTGTCGGCAAGATCGGAGAGCAGACCGGCGCCCAGGCCGATCAGACCGCCCAGCACCAGACAGACCAGCAAAAACACGGCGACCCAGGTTTTGAAGAGCTTGCGCAGGGCGTTTTTGAAGGTGTGCAGGGCGTAGTAAGCAAACAGTCTCATGCCTCCGCCTCCGGCTGGGTGTGCTCGGTGATGGCGAAGAACAGGTCCTCCAGCCGCTGCCCCCCGGCGTCCAGCTCGTGACGCTCCACGTTGGCCCGGACCTGTCCGGTCTGCATGATGATGGTCCGGTCCCAGAGCATATCCACGCTGTCGATCATGTGGGTGCTCACGAAGATGCCGCAGCCGGCCTGGCGCATTTCCCCGAACAGGAGCTTGAGCTCCTTGATGGCTTTGGGGTCAAGACCGATCATGGGCTCGTCCATGAGCAGGTATTTCGGCCGGGGCAGAAGCCCCAGACACACGTTGAGCTTCTGCTGCATGCCCTTGGAGAGCTCGTCGCCGAATTTGCGCTTTTTGTCCGCCAGATCAAAGCGTTCCAGCAGCTGGGCGGCGTAGTCCTTGTAGTCTGTGAGCCGATAGGCCCTCGCGATAAACTCCAGGTGCTCGGACACCGTCAGATTGGGGTAGAGGGAGGGCATCTCCGGCACGTAGCCGATGATCCGCTTGGCCTCCACGCTGCGGTTGTCCAGACCGTCCGCGGTGATGCTGCCCTGGTATTTGAGGAAGCCGATGATGGACTTCATGATCGTGCTCTTGCCGGCGCCGTTGGGGCCGAGCAGAACCGTCACCGCACCGGCGTCGATGGAAAAGCTCACGTTGTCGCAGGCGAGCACCTTCCCGTATTTTTTCGTCACGTTTGCAATCTGTAGCATATTTTCTCCTGTTCTGATTGAAAAAGCGGTCGACTCATTGAACCCATTAAAGCGAATTTGTCTGTTTTTGTCAAGCCGTGGGGCCGGGGAGGGGCGGAAAATGACGGAGAAAGCAATCCTCAGTCGCCCAAATATGAAAGTTTATCAAAATAATATTTCATTTTTATCAAAAAAGTTCGAGAAAATACTTGCTTTCCTGCAAGAAATAAAATATAATATTGCTGTTTTACGATGTTATACTATCTGGGTGAAAGTGAAGGGGATTTCCATGAAAGAACTATCTCGTGTTGCGCTGGGGGTCAGCGCATCGGCGACTCTTGCCATCGACAGCACAGCCAAGCAGATGAAGGCCGACGGCTACGACGTGGTGGGCTTCGGAACGGGGGAGCCCGATTTTCCCACGCCGGAAAATATCTGCAAGGCTGCCGTGAACGCGATTTATGAGGGGAAGACGAAATACACCCCCGCCGCCGGGATCGTGGAGCTGCGCCGGGCCATTGCCCAGCGCATCCAGGCCGACGATGGCGAGGTCTATACGCCGGATCAGATCGTCGTGGCCTCCGGCGCCAAGCACAACGTGTTTGTGTCCCTCATGTGCCTGGTCAACCCGGGAGACGAGGTCGTTATCGCCGCGCCCTATTGGCTGACCTACTCCGAGGCGGTGGAAATGGCCGGGGGCGTGCCCGTGCTGGTGAAGGCCCCGGAGAGCCAGGACTTCAAGATCACCCCGGAGCAGCTGGAAGCGGCTATTACGGAAAAGAGCAAGGTGTTCATGATCAACAATCCCTCCAACCCCACGGGTATGCTCTACAACCGGCAGGAGCTGGAGGCGCTGATGGCCGTATGTACCAAATACGACCTGTATGTCATCTCCGACGAGATCTATCACGGCCTTGTCTACGACAACGCGGAGTTTGTGAGCATTCCCTCCCTGAGCGAGGAGATCAAAAACAGGACCATCCTCATCGACGGCGTGTCCAAATCCTACGCCATGACGGGCTGGCGCATCGGCTACACCGCCTCCAATCCGGAGATCGCCCGGGTCATGAGCAACTATCTCAGCCACTCCACCGGCGCTCCCAGCACCATCTCCCAGTGGGCGGCCGTTGAGGCCCTTACCGGTCCCCAGGAGGGCATTGCCGCCATGAAGGACGTCTTTGAGCAGCGCCGCAACTACATCGTGGAGCGGATGAACGCCATCGAGGGCGTCAGCTGCCGGAAGCCCCAGGGGGCCTTCTACGTGATGATGAACATCGACAAGCTCCTGGGCAAGACCCTGGGCGGGCGCGTCATCAACAACGGAGACGACTTCGCCATGGCCTTCCTGGAGCACGGACTGGTGGCGCTTGTGCCATGTTCCGCCTTCGGCGCGCCCAACTATGTGCGCTGGACCTATGCCGCCTCCATGGAGAACATCAAGGAGGGACTGGACCGGCTGGAAAAATTTTTGAAAGCCTGAGCCAAGGGGTAGAAAAACAAAAGCGAATACGGTATAATCGTCGTAGAATTCATTTCTGCGGCGATTATTTTTGAAAGGATTGACAACCATGGCAAAAGATATATATGAAAGCCCTCTGGCCTCCCGGTACGCCAGCGACGAGATGCTCTACCTGTTCTCCCCGCAAAAGAAGTTCAGCACCTGGCGGCGGCTGTGGATCGCTCTGGCCCGTGCAGAGAAGGAGCTGGGGCTGAACATCACTGACGGGCAGATCGCCCAGATGGAACAGCATATCGACGACATCGACTTTGCATACGCGGCCCAGATGGAAAAGCAGCTCCGGCACGACGTGATGGCCCACGTCCACACCTTCGGCAAGGTGTGTCCCGACGCCATGCCCATCATCCACCTGGGGGCTACCAGCTGCTACGTGGGGGACAACACGGACGTGATCCTCATGCGGGAGGGACTGGAGATCATCCGGGCAAAGCTGGTGAAGGTCATCGCCATTCTGGCGGACTTTGCCGACCGTTATAAATCCCTGCCCACCCTGGGCTTTACCCATTTCCAGCCGGCTCAGCTGACCACCGTGGGCAAGCGGGCCAGCCTGTGGCTCAATGAACTGCTCATGGACCTGGAGGAGCTGGAGTTCCGGATCTCCACCCTGAAGCTGCTGGGCTCCAAGGGAACCACCGGGACCCAGGCCAGCTTTATGGAGCTCTTTGACGGGGACCATGAGAAGATCAAGAAGATGGAGCAGCTCATCGCCAAGGAGATGGGCTTTGACAGTGTGGTGCCCGTGTCCGGGCAGACCTACTCCCGGAAGATGGACGCCAACGTCCTGTCCACCCTGTCCGGCATCGCCCAGAGCGCGGGCAAGTTCGCCACGGATATGCGGCTGCTGAGCCATCTGAAAGAGTGTGAGGAACCCTTTGAGGGCAAGCAGATCGGCTCCTCGGCCATGCCCTACAAGCGCAACCCCATGCGCTGCGAGCGTATCTGCTCCCTGGCCCGGTACGTGATGGCCGACACCATGAACACGGCCATGACCTCCTACAACCAGTGGTTCGAGCGGACCCTGGACGACTCCGCCAACAAGCGCATCTCCGTGCCGGAGGCGTTTTTGGCTGTGGACGCCATTTTGAACATTTACATGAACGTGGCCGACGGCATCAAGGTCTATCCCAAGGTCATTGAAAAGCATATTCTGGAGGAGCTGCCCTTCATGGCTACGGAAAACATCATGATGCGGGCCGTGAAGCGCGGCGGCAACCGCCAGGAGCTCCACGAAGCCATCCGGGTCCACTCCGTGGCGGCGGGCAACACCGTCAAGGAGCTGGGGGGCAAGAACGACCTGGTCAGCCGCATCGCCGCCGATCCGCTGTTCGGCCTGACGGAGGAGGAGATCAATGCCGAGCTGGACCCGGCCAAGTACATCGGCAGAGCCCCGGAGCAGGTGACCGAGCTCTTAGAGGGCTGCGTCAAGCCTGTGCTGGAGAAGTACGCCGACTGCCTGGAGCAGAAGGGCGCGGAGCTGAAGGTCTGAGGCCGCCGCTCTTGACAGATCCTGCCACGGGTGGTATGATTTTGAAGGATATGGGACACAATAGACAGGCCCGTCCCATAAGCAGTATTGACAATCAATTTGGAAAGAGGTTTTTGTCATGGTATTCAACATTAAACTTACCGGTCCCGACGACGCGCAGAAGCTCAACAGAATTGCGGAGAAGTGCCCGTTTGACGTATGGCTCCACGGCAAATCCGGACAGGCTGACGCCAAGTCCGCTCTTGGCCTGATGCTGCTGGCTCTGGAGAGTGACCTGAAGCTGGTTGTAGAGGATGACGCCACGGACGAGAAGACCATCCGCAAGGAGTTTGGCGCTTACATCGTCGACTGAAACAGGGATACAAAACAGGAAAGAACGAAAGAGGCACTTCGTAAAGAAGTGCCTCTTTTCAAATGTTCAAATACGACACGGACGCTTTATGCGTCCGTGTCGTCATTTTCCTGCTGCGCAAGCTCCTCGTCGATCTCCCGGAGGAGCTTTTTATCCTGCTTGTCCGTAAAGACCAGCTTTTCATACAGATCCGGCCGCCGCAGACGGGTCCGGAGAATAGACTGCTTCCGGCGCCATTTGGCGATGTTGGCGTGGTGACCCGTGAGCAGGATCGGGGGCACGCTCCGCCCGTTCCACACCTCCGGCCGGGAGTACTGGGGGTACTCCAGCATGCCGTCCCAGTGGCTCTCGTTTTCAAAGCACTCCGCGTCCGGCAGCACCCCGGGCACCAGCCGGAACACCGCGTCGGCCAGAGCCATGGCCGGGATCTCGCCTCCGGTGAGCACGTAGTCGCCCATGGAGATCTCCTCGTCCACGCAGGCCTCGATAAACCGCTCGTCCACGCCCTCATAGTGGCCGCAGACCAGGATCATCCGGTCGTAGTCGCGGGCAAGCCGCTTGGCGTCGGCCTGGGTAAAGACCTTGCCGCAGGGGGACAGATAAATGGTGTGGATCCGCTGACCCGCCTCGTCGCAGATGTGTCTCCAGCAGTCGTGGAGGGGCTGGGCCTGCATCACG
>ONVR01000331.1 GCA_900321335.1 uncultured Eubacteriales bacterium
CAAAATAATAATTGAAAAAGTCATGCCGAAGGGGGTTGACAGACAGCGAAAGGGGTTGTATAGTAGGTTTAGCACTCGAGGGTAGAGAGTGCTAAACCTTGCGACAGGTGACAGATATGGAACTTGAAGAAAGAAAAAAACAGATTCTGCGCACCATCGTGGAGCGGTACGTGGAGACGGCGGAGCCCATCGGCTCCAAAGCCATCGCCGCGGAGCTGGGGTTTTCCTCGGCCACTATCCGCAATGAGATGGCGGAACTGGAGGCGATGGGCTATCTGGAACAGCCCCACACCTCCGCCGGCCGGATCCCCACCTCCCAGGGTTACCGGATCTACGTCAACGAGCTGATGGCCCGGCACAAGCTGTCCGTGGAGGAGACGGAGGAGATCAACGCCGCCCTCCAGACGAAAATGGTACAGCTGGATAAAGTCATGGCGGATGTGGGCAAGATAACCTCGCAGCTGACAAGCTATCCCTCCTATGCCATGGCCTCTGTGGTGCAGCCGATGACCATCACCCGCTTTGACATGATCTACGTGGACGAGCACACGTTCATCACCGTGGCCATGCTCAGCAACAACACGGTGAAAAACCGGCTGATGAAGCTGCCGGGACTCATCGACAGCGCCGCTGTGACTAAGCTGTCCACGCTGTTCAATGCCCGCTTTACCAACATCACCGACGAGGAGATGACACCGGAGCTGGTTGCCAGCATGGAAAAGGCGGTGGGGGATGAGACGGGACTTGTGGCTTCGGTGGCCAGCTTTGCCATGGAGGCCGTATCCGAGCTGAAAACCCGCAGCGCCGTGGTCGCCGGCACGTCCCATATTTTGGAGCATCCGGAATTTCACGACGTGGACAAGGCTCAGAAGCTGATGCAGTATCTCTCCGACGGCAGCGAGCTTTCCAAGCTCCCGGTGCCGGAAGAGGGGAACATGAAGATCATCATCGGTGCGGAAAACCTGGCCGAGGAGCTCAAGGACTCCAGCGTGATCGTAGCGCGCTACGACGCGGGGGGAGGCGTCCAGGGCCTGATCGGCGTGGTTGGCCCCACCCGGATGGATTACTCCAAGATCGCCGCGCGGCTGGACTACATCGCAAAGGGCATGAGCTGGCTGCTGACCCGGTCAGAACTGCCGGGAGCGGCCCCGTCCAAGGCGATGCCCGAGCATATCGAGGGCGATCCCGAAGAACAAACGGATCCCTGATCCGACAGAGGAGATGAGAGAAAGTGGCAGACAAGAAGAAAAAAGACCCACAGACGGAACCGGAAGAGACCAAGCGCCAGCAGGAGGCGGAAGCTCCCCAGGAGCCGGAAACCCAGACGGAGGAGACTCCGGCCCAGGAGCCCCAGGTCCAGGTGGACGTGGAGGCCCTTGTGGCGGCGGAGAAAGATAAATACCTGAGACTGGCCGCCGAGTACGACAACTTCCGGAAGCGGTCCCAGAAAGAGCGGGAGGCCCTGTACGCGGACATCCGCTGCGATACGGTGGCAAAGCTCCTGCCGGTATATGACAACCTGGAGCGCGCCCTCAATACCCCCTGCGGGGACGAGGCTTTTTATAAGGGCGTGGAGATGACCATGACCCAGCTCAAGGGCATTTTTGAGACCATGGGCATCACCCCCATCGAGGCGGTGGGAGCCCCCTTTGACCCCTCGGTACACAACGCCGTCATGCACGTTGACGACCCGGAACAGGGCGAGAGCGTCGTGGTGGAGGAGTTCCAGAAGGGCTTTATGCTGGGGGACCGGGTGATCCGGTTTTCCATGGTAAAGGTTGCCAACTGATTGCGGAAATCACACGAGAATCGTGAAACCATAGCAAAATTGTTTACAAACCACTGAAAACAGGAGGAAAAATTATTATGAGCAAGATTATCGGTATTGACCTTGGTACGACAAATTCCTGCGTGTCCGTTATCGAGGGCGGTGAGCCCGTCGTTATCGCAAACGCAGAGGGCGCCCGCACCACGCCTTCCGTGGTGGCCTTCTCCAAAGAGGGCGAGCGCATGGTGGGCCAGGTGGCAAAGCGCCAGGCCATCACCAACCCGGACCGGACCATCTCTTCCATCAAGCGCGAGATGGGCTCTGCCTACAAGGTAACGGTGGACGACAAGGCGTACACGCCCCAGGAGATCTCCGCCATGATCCTGCAGAAGCTGAAGGCTGACGCCGAGAGCTATCTGGGCGGCAAGGTCACCGAGGCGGTCATTACCGTTCCCGCATATTTCACCGACTCCCAGCGTCAGGCCACCAAGGATGCCGGCCGTATCGCCG
>ONVR01000072.1 GCA_900321335.1 uncultured Eubacteriales bacterium
AACGCCAGGTGGCAACACTGATCCGGAAGAGGGGGATCCTTTGAACCCGGTATACGGGATATACAATCAAATCCAACCAGGGCGTCCGCATATGCGGGCGCCTTATTTTATACGGGTAATTCTAATTCCGGTTGAATTGCGGGGAAAAACTCACCTTGACGGTTATTGCCTTCCAATCGTCATAAGGTTTAAGATAAAGAAAAGGAGGGAGCGCAATGCTTAACGGTGTCAAAGTAGGAAAGTTCATCATGGAAAAACGAAAAGCTCTGGGGCTGACCCAGCAGCAGCTGGCTGACCGGCTGAACGTTTCCTTTCAGGCAATCTCCAAATGGGAAAATGGGACCACATACCCAAACATTGAACTGCTTAAGGATCTGGCCGCTGTGCTGGACGTGTCCGCAGATGAAATTCTGGCGGGCAGCGAAAAGGTGACAGAAGGGCTCTCATACAGCAAGGCGGGGGTGGACATCGCTTATACGGATACAATCAAAAAAGAGATGTCCTCTTATCTGACGTCTGCGGACAGCAGAGTGCTCAACGGCCTGGGGCCCTTTGCATCTCTTTATGATATTAACTTTCCGGAGATCCGGCAGCCGGTCCTTGTCCTGAAATCGGAAGAACCGGGATCCAAGCAAAAGCTCGCCATGGAGTTTGGATATACGGAATCGATCTGCCACGATATGATCAACCATCTGGTGAACGATATCGCGGTGATGGGTGCAAGGCCGCTGGCGGTGCTGGATACCATTGTATGCGGCAATGCGGAAAAGGACACGATCAAAGCCCTTGTAAAGGGAATTTCGGATGCCTGCAGGGAAAACGATTGCTCGCTGGTGGGCGGAGAGACTTCCATCCAGCCATCTGTCGTGGCGCATGGGGTCTATGTGCTTACGGCGAGTATAGCGGGGATCGTGGAACGGGAAAGAATTATTGACGGATCTGCCGTCAGAGAAGGGGATGCGGTTTTGGCTGTCGCTTCCAACGGCCTTCACACAAACGGCTATTCTCTGGTGCGGCTGCTGATGGATCAAAAGCCTGAGATCAAGCTGGATAAAATCGACGGATTGACTTTCCTTGAGCAGATCATGAAGCCCCACGCGCCGTATTACAGGGCGATTAAGGGCGTGCTGGAAAAGTGCCGGATCCACGCAATGGCCCACATCACCGGCGGAGGAATCGAGGGCAATCTCTGCAGAGTGATTCCAAACGGGCTTTGCGCGGAAATTGATCTTTCGCAGGTGAAAGTGCCCAAGATCTTTCGTTACATTCGACAGGTTGGCGGCATCAGTGATGATGAAATGCTCCGCACATTCAACTGCGGCGTGGGGCTGGTCCTGGTGGTGCCTCAACAGGAAAAAAACGAGATCCTGCGGCAGCTGTGTTCCTTCTATCCCTGCTATGAGATCGGCAGGATCGGCACGGGTAAGAGCCGCGTTGCGTTCAGAGACCGTCTTAGCTGGATTTGAAGCCAAATAGGATCCAGGGCGTCCGCATATGCGGGCGCCTTGCTGGTTTCATGGCAGGAAAACCCAATAAAAACTCTTGCCAGAATGCGTAACCGTATAATATAATAGTGCCAAAGAATTTTTTTCTTGAATCAAGCAAAGGAAAAGGAGAAATGCAGCATGAAAAAGCTTGGATTCGGTCTGATGCGGATGCCTCTGACAGATCCCAAGGATCAGAAGAGCGTTGACATCGAGCAGGTATGTAAGATGGTGGATACCTTCCTGGCCAAGGGATTCACCTACTTTGACACGGCCTATGTTTACCACTCCGGCGACAGCGAGCGCGTTGCCAAAAAGGTGCTGGTGGACCGGTACCCCAGAGACAGCTACACCCTGGCTACAAAGCTGCCCATGTTCCTGGTGGACAGCTATGAAAAGCAGGAGCAGCTGTTCAACGAGCAGCTGGAAAAGTGCGGTGTGGAATTCTTTGACTACTATCTGCTCCATGCTATGTCCGCGGAGAACCTGAAAAAGGCCCGGGAGTTTGACAGCTTCAAATTCCTGCTGGAGAAAAAGGCCCAGGGCAAGATCAAGAACGCGGGCTTTTCCTTCCACGACACCCCGGAAGTCCTTGAGGAGATCCTGACCGACTTCCCGGAGGCGGATTTCGTACAGCTCCAGATCAACTACCTGGACTGGGAGAGCGCAAACGTTCAGTCCCGCGCCTGCTATGAGGTCTGCGTCAAGCACGGCAAGCCCGTGGTGGTCATGGAGCCCATCAAGGGCGGCACCCTGGCGGCTGTGTCCGATGAGATCGTCAATATGTTCAAGGCCGTCCGGCCGGAGCTGAGTCCCTCTGCCTGGGCCGTCCGCTACGCCGCCAGCCTGGAAAACGTCATGGTGGTCCTCTCCGGCATGTCCAACATCGCCCAGATGGAGGACAACGCCTCCTACATGGAGAACTTCGAGCCCCTGACCAAGCCCGAGTATGAGGCGATCGACAAGGCCGTGGAGAACATCAAGGCCAACGTGGCGATCCCCTGCACGGCCTGCCGCTACTGCGTGGATGGATGTCCTATGAACATCGCCATCCCGGACTACTTCCGGGTGTATAACGATATCAAGCAGTTCGGCGAGATCTCCGGCGCCCGGTGGCACTTCAGCGAGATCTCCGGGGAAAACGGAAAGCCCTCCGAGTGCGTTGCCTGCGGACAGTGCGAGGGTATCTGCCCCCAGCATCTGCAGATCATCGACCTGCTCAAGGACGTCGCCGAGGTTTTTGAGACGCAGAAAAAGTAAAAAACAGGAGCCAACCGGAAAGCGGGCGCAGATCGCGCCCGCTTTTTCTGTGAGGATCCATACCGGAGGAGATGCTTCCCATGCTCAGATTTGACAGTGATTATATGGAGGTCTGCCACCCTGCGATCCTGCAGCGGCTCTCGGAGACCTGCCTGGATAAATATCCCGGCTACGGAGAGGACGACTGCTGCGCAAGCGCTGCGGACAAGATCCGCACCGCCTGCGGAATGCCCCGGGCCCAGGTGACCTTTACGGTAGGGGGGACCCAGACCAACGACATCGTCATCGACGCCCTGCTGCGCCCCTATGAGGGGGTGGTGGCGGCCCAGACAGGGCACATTGCCGCCCACGAGGCCGGTGCCATCGAGCACTCCGGTCACAAGGTCCTGACCCTGCCGGGGAAGGACGGCAAGCTGATGGCCCATACGCTGGAGGACTATCTGAAGACGTATTTTGCCGACGAAAACCATGAGCACATGGTCCGGCCGGGGATGGTCTACATCTCCCATCCCACGGAGTACGGCACCCTGTACACAAAAGGGGAGCTGGAGGCGCTGCACGAATGCTGCAAACGCTACGGCCTGCCCCTGTTTCTGGACGGGGCCCGGCTGGGCTACGGCCTTGCCGGCCGGGACACGGACGTGACCCTTCCCGACGTGGCCGCGCTGACGGATGTGTTTTACATCGGCGGGACCAAGGTGGGAGCCATGTTCGGCGAGGCTGTGGTGTTCACAGGCGTGCCCATGCCGGCGCATATGGTCTCCATCAAAAAGCAGCACGGGGGCCTGTTGGCAAAGGGGTTTCTGCTGGGGATTCAGTACGACGTGCTCTTCACCGACGGGCTGTATATGCAGATTTCCCAAAATGCCGTTGACCGGGCCATGGAGGTCCGGGAGCTGCTGCTGGGGAAAGGCTACGAGCTTCTCATCGATTCACCCACGAATCAGCAGTTTGTCATCCTGCCGGATGAGGACCTGGCCCGCCTGCGGGAGAAGGTGAGCGTCGCCTTCTGGGAGAAGGTGGACGCAAAGCGCACGGCGGTGCGCTTTGCCACCAGCTGGGCCACCACACCGGAGCAGATCCGTGCGCTTGCCGCGCTGCTGTGACCGGGGGAGAGAAGACAGAAAAAACTTTGAGGCACACCAATTAAGGTGTGCCTCAAGTTTTGTAAAGAGGTAATTTCACGAAGAATGATTACTCCAATTTAACAAATTCAGATATTCAGTTTTCTGTTTTCTGTGGCTGTCTTGTTGTTATCAGCTTCCCGTAATTCGTTTGATAAAACAGCGTGTCAGTAAATGAAACACAAAACAGGGGAACGACTAATGAACGATAGCCTCTCTATGATAGCTGTACATTGGTATCGACCGCCCTTCCTAACAGAATATCTATGATACAATCCACGAAGGGATATTGCCCTTTTGCGGATGATCCGATCTCATCAGGTATTCACGGCGCCATCTGTACGATTTTGCCTTTACATCAAGTTCTGCATCGGAACCACCTTATCCTTTGATTCATGCATTTGTTATTTCTGACTATATATTAGCCGCTATCGGCGGCTTTGTCAAGTCAAAATAGACAAAAAACGCAACTTTGGTGAAACGCTTTAAAAATACCCGCGGGAAATTGTGCAAACAATACAAAGGGAAAAACGCCCTTTTCAGCCGGGATAAAAAGCGGCATTTCCCGTGATTTTCCGACAGGATCCAACCGCCGGTTTCAACGCCTTCCGACATGGACGGGCGGGAAAACCCTCTACAATGGTAGAAGCGGTAAAACGCGGATTACAGGCGGAAGAGGGAGATTTTATGAACAGCAAGAAACTGGAGAAACGATCGGCCTTCCCGGTGGGACCGGACAGGGCGCGCATGGCAGAGTGCGCCGTGCGCTTTGTCTTGAGCCTGCTGGCGGCATGGGCGCGGGTGTTCGGAGATATTTCGCCCTTTGCCGCGGCACTGACGGCGTCGTCCGGCAGAGGGGCGGGGTGTATCTTTTCCCTGCTGGGCGCCGCGGCGGGGTATCTGATGGGGCCGTCGCTGATGACGGGACTGAAATACATAGGCGTCAGTCTGCTGGCCGCGGCTGTGGGAAACCTGTTTGCCGGACTGGAGCCGGGGAAGAAGCGGTGGTTCATGCCGACGGTTTCGGCGCTGCTGTGCATGACCATCGGCGGGGTGTTTGCCCTCCGGCAGGGGCCGGACGCCCGGGCGGTTTTGCGGATCGTGACCGACGCCGTCATCTGCGGCGGCTGTACCTACTTTTACAAGCTGGCTCTGTCTCCCTGGAACGGAAAGCTCAATTTCGATTACGCATCGGAGACGGGACACACGGTAGGCGTGCTGATGCTGCTGGGGACGCTGGTGCTGACCCTGTCGGATCTCCGGCTCTTCGGCGTTATGTCTTTGGGCAACGCGGCGGCAGCCTTCTGCGTGATGCTCTTTGCCTATAAGGCCGGGGCGGGAACGGGGTGCGCCGTGGGCGCCGCCATGGGGATCGTGATCGACGCCCACGGTGACGGCGGACTCTTTTTCGCCGCCGCCTACTGCCTGGCCGGGCTTGCCGCAGGCGTCCTGTCCCGGCGCAGACGGCTCTTCAGCGCGGTGGGCTTTATCCTGGTCAACGCCGCCCTGACAGCCGCCTTTTATGGAAACGCCGGGCCCCTTCTGGAGACCATGGTCGCCTCTGTGGCCTTCGCCGCGGTGCCGGAGAGCGTCATGTCCCGGTTCGGCGCTCTGGTATACAGCGGCAGCCCGGCCATGGGGGCACAGCGGTCCCGGGAATACCTGTGCCGGCGGGTGGAGCAGGCGTCCCTGGCCTTTCACGACCTGTACGAGACGGTCAAAAGCGCGGCGGGCTCCCCGGAGAGCGACGCGGATGTTGCCACGGTCTTCGACCGGGCGGCGGCCTGCACCTGCATGACCTGTGAAAACACCACAAAGTGCTGGTTCCGGGATTACGAAACCACAAAAAAGGTGCTCAGCGGCGTCACTCCCAGACTGCTCCAGAACGGGGGACTGCAGGGAGAGGATCTGCCGGACTTTTTCTCCCGGGAGTGCCTGCATTATCCGGAGTTCATCACGGCCATCAATTTTGAGATCCACGCCCTGCTGTACCGGCGTCAGTACCGCAGCCGCCTGCGGAACAACCAGAGCGCCGCGTTCAATCAGTACGCGGATATGGCGGCGATCCTGGGGGACCTGTCCCGGGAGCTGGCCTCTGTGACGGAGGGAGAGCCTCTGCTGGAAAACCGGCTGCGGAAGTATCTTCTCAGCCGGGGCCTGCAGACGGCGGTGGCCGTGTTCCGGGACCGGGGCGGAAGGCTGCATCTGGAGTTAAACGGTGGTGCCGACGTCCTTGTGCGGGATCC
>ONVR01000360.1 GCA_900321335.1 uncultured Eubacteriales bacterium
CTGACGGCAAAGCAGGAGCGGGAGACGCTGGCGCGGTACTTTGCCGGGGATATGCAGGCCCGGGCGGAGCTCATTGAACACAATCTGCGCCTGGTGGCCCATATCATTAAAAAATACTACACCCAGGGGGCGGATCAGGACGACCTGATCTCCATCGGAACCATCGGCCTGATCAAGGGCATCAGCACTTACAGGCCGGATAAGGGCGTCCGCCTGGCCACCTATGCCAGCCGGTGCGTGGAAAATGAGATCCTCATGTACTTCCGGCGGGAAAAGAAAACGGCGTCGGACGTGTCCCTGTCCGACTCCATCGACACGGACAAGGACGGCAACAGCATCTCTCTGATGGACATTCTCAGCACAGACGAGGACATGTTTGAGGATCTGAGCAGCCGGGAGACCCGCTCACGGCTGACCCGGTATCTGACCCAGTGTCTGACGGAGCGGGAGGCGGAGATCCTCGCCATGCGCTACGGTCTCGGCGGGGGTGTGCCCCTGACCCAAAGGGAGGCGGCGGCCAAATTGGGCATCTCCCGGAGCTATGTTTCCCGGATCGAAAAGAAGGCGCTGCAAAAACTTCGAAAAAGATTTGAAGAAGAGGACACAATCTGACTTTACAAATCGAAAAGAAGCTGTTATAATACTTTACGGTCAAACGCGCCCGTAGCTCAGCTGGATAGAGTGTCAGACTCCGACTCTGAAGGTCGCAAGTTCGAATCTTGTCGGGCGTACCACGAAAAAAGCCTCTCTTGCCTGTTCAGGCGAGAGAGGCTTTCCCTTTGCCCCGATAGGCCCGGGGACGGGGAAATCAGAGGCGGCGGGCGATCTCCAGCGCCAGATGGAGCTTGTCCAGGTCGTGGTTGGCTCCGTGCAGGCCCGTGCGGTCGTATGCGGGGGAGTCCAGCACGTCGCCGGTGACCAGAAAATCGTACAGGGTAAACCCGTGATAATCGCAGACGGCCTGTACCCCCGCCAGCTCCATTTCCACGGCGATACAGCCCTCCGCCTGCCGCCGCGCCACCTGGCCCCGGGTCTCCCGGTAAAAGGCGTCGGTGGTCCAGACCCGGCCCTGCACGTAAGGGACGGACAGCTCGTGAAAGAGGGCCGCCAGCCGGTCCGCTCCCGGGATCCGGATAAAATCCGCCGCCGGGGCGTAGTGGTAAGATATGCCCTCATCCCGGTAGGCCTCCGTGGGGATCACGTATCTGCCGCCGGTGGCCGCCCGGTCCAGAGAGCCGGCGGAGCCGAACATGATGAATTTCTCCGCCCCGGTGAGCCAGTTGGCCTCGATGACGTTGGTGGCGGCAGCGGTGGCGCCCACCCCGGAGAGATAGAAGGCCAGCGTCTTTCCCGCCAGCTCCATGGCGTAGACGGGTGTAAACCCGTTGCAGGCCCGGATCCGGGCGATCTGCTCACAGGGATAGGTCCGGAGCAGATGGCTGTGGATCTCGTGGGAAAAGGTGACGAGGCAGGTGTCCGCAAACTGGCCCTGGGCCCCGTAAAAGTCGGCCACCGTCATGATGGGGTCGGTTTGTGTGTCAAAGGAATGGATAATCATAAAAGGGTCCTCCTGGAAATTTTAAACAGTATAACAGATATCTTTCCCCGGCGCAAGGACGGTTTTCGCCTTGTAATTGGACAGAATTGATGGTACAATATAAAAACACTGATTTTATGAAAATGGAGGTGTATCCCGTGTGAACACCGGTAATACAGCGGCAAGCGCCAACGATATGCGCCTGGCCGTACTCATTGACGCAGAGAACATTCCCTATCACTGCCTCAAAAGCGTGATGGAGGAGATCGCCATCTACGGCACGCCCACCATCAAGCGGATCTACGGGGACTGGACCAGCCCAAACATCAGCAACTGGAAGCAGCCCCTGCTGGAAAACGCCATCACTCCCGTACAGCAGTACAGCTATACCCAGGGGAAGAACTCCTCCGACTCCGCCATGATCATCGACGCCATGGATATCCTCTACGCCGGCAATACGGACGGCTTCGTTCTGGTGTCCAGCGACAGCGATTTTACCCGGCTGGCCATCCGGCTGCGGGAGGCGGGCCAGCGGGTCTTCGGCATCGGGGAAAAGAAAACCCCCAACGCCTTTATCGTCTCCTGCGACAAGTTTATCTACATTGACGTGATCGGCTCCAAGGCCAAGAAAAAAGCCAAGGAGGAGCCGGAACCGGAGGCGGCGCCGGCCAAAAAGACGGAGACGAAGAAGCCGCCCAAGCAGGACAAGACGGAAAAGGCCGATACGGCCCAGAACGACAAGCCGGTGATCCCCAAGAAGATCATCAAGCTCATCGCCGACTCCATCGACGACCTGGCGGACGACAACGAGTGGGTGTACATGGGAGAGCTGGGTACCCTGCTGATCAAGAAGCAGCCGGATTTTGACCACCGGAACTTCGGCTTCAAAAACCTGTCGGCCATGGTCAAATCCATCGACCGCTTCCAGGTGGACTTCCGCCAGACGGCGGACCCCAACATCAAGCACCCCTACGTGCGGGACAAAGAGAGCTGACATGTCGGAGCGAAACCGTAAGCGCAGGCGAAAAGCCCTGGGGCGGATCCTGCTTCTGCTGATCGTGCTGGTGGGGGTTATCACGGTCCTGAGCAACGGCCTGATCCGCACGGAGGAATACGAGATCCGCAGCGCAAAGATCCCGGCGGCCTTCGACGGCTTCCGCATCGTGGAGCTGTCGGATATCCACGCGGCGGAATTTTTCAGCGCGAAAAACGAATACCTCATCAGCGCCGTGGAGGATGCCC
>ONVR01000198.1 GCA_900321335.1 uncultured Eubacteriales bacterium
GATATGCGCGATTAGCTCAGCTGGATAGAGCGTCTGGCTACGGACCAGAAGGTCAGGGGTTCGAATCCCTTATCGCGTGCCAAAAAGTTCCTTATTTCGTGAGAAATAAGGAACTTTTTGCATTTCTACGGGTAATTTATAGCCTCTGAAACCGCCTGACCCAAACGCCGACCCATTCTGGCGCGCGTAGCGGAAGGGATCAGAGATGAAACCGCAATTCCCAGTAGTATCAAGGCTTTGCGAGTTTAGGCGGGATTTTGCGTTTGACGGGCACAAGTGATTTTTGCGCTGTCTGGGTCAGCCGTATGGGTCAAGCTCCAAGCCCACAAATGCAGGCGCGTCAAGGGATTGCGGGATATCCTGCAAACTCACTGTGCAAAATACATGGGTCAGGACGCTGTATTTCGGGAAGTTTTCAGCTTTTCACGGAAACTTTCTTTGCTTTGCAACGCAATCCATGAGCGTAGAAAAGTCTGTCAGAATAAATTTCGGCAGGAGACCGGCTCGTGAAATACAAACTCCTGACCACATTGGCGACCCATTCCAGCGATGAAATACTTTGGGGAAGGTTTTTCATTGTATGGCGAGGCATTTTTTACATAGCCGGATCGAATATAAAAACTTGGAGGCTGGGATGACCAGCCTCCAAGTTTTCAGCAGCATCATACCGCACCCGACAGGAACCCACCCACCTTGTCGGCCGCATCCTTCTTCATGGCGTTGGTGATGTGGCCGTAGGTGTCCAACGTGAAGCCTGCGGAGTAGTGGCCGAGGAGACCGGAGAGGGTTTTCACGTCCACGCCGTTTTGAAGCGCCAGGGTTGCGAAGGTATGGCGCAGGTCGTGGAAGCGCACCTGCTCCAGCCCTGCTCGTTTCAGTACCCGGTGCAGCATGTTCAGTACGCTGTCCGGCGAGATTGGTCCGCCGCTGGGTGAGGAGAACACATACTCGCTGAAGCCCTTTTCCCGGTCCTGCTTCTCTTTCAGCACCTGTGTCAGCTCAGGCGGGATTACGATCTGCCGGTAGGCATTTTTCGTTTTCAGCGGGGATTCCTGCACCTTCCCGCCGGTGCGGGTGATCTGGCAGTGGATATCGATGGTGTTGCTGTCGAAGTCAATGTCCGTCCACTTGAGCCCCAGCAGTTCTCCCCGACGCAGACCCGTCGCCAGATCTGTGAAGTACAGCTCGAACACACCTGAGCGCTTTGCCTCCTCGAAAAACTTGCTGAGATCTTCCAGCGGGAGCGTTTTCATTTCTACCTTCTCTTTCTTGGGAAGAATGCAGTCATCGGTAGGATTGGACACAATCAGCTTTTCCCTCACTGCTCGATCCAGCGCATGGGATATGAAGAAGTACATGTTGCGGATGGTCTTTGCGGATAAGCCAGCTGGCTTCTTCTCCGACTCCTTCCGTTGCACCCGTCCCGCTGTGCGCATGCGGTTGAAGAAGAACTGCACGTCGTGCATGGTCAGATCTCTGAGCTTCATGCTCCCGATCTCATCATTCTTGATCTGGTTGTTCAGGAAGCCTGTGTAGTTTGTCATGGAGGAGGGGCGCAGATAAACGCTCCCATAATTGTCCAGCCAGTATTGCAGCCACTGACAGAGCGTGAAGCCATTGGCACGGCTCACATCCAAAGCTCGCGCTTGCTCGATGGCGGCTTTCAGCTTTTCTTTGACTTCGCCCTGGGTTTTGCCCAGTACATTTTTGTAAATGCATTTCCCGGTTTCGGGATCGTGGCCTACCGTGTAGCGCCCTTCCCAGCGACCATCCTTGCGCTTGCGGATGCTGCCCTCACCGTTTGCCCGTTTGCCCTTTGCCATTTGTTCCACCTTCTTTCTTTAGCAAACACAAATACCACAGAACACAGATAATAGCTACTGTTTTATTCCCCAGCATCCGAACTTCTACCATTTACCCAAGAAGCGATCCCGTGTTCTTTGGCATTTTGACTAGCCCGCTGCCGACGCTCCTCATCATAAGGCGGAACTAGGCGAATGCTGAACCGCCCCTTTTCAATTTCGAAGCCCAGACCGCCCTGACCGTCGTCTTCTGTCTGGTGACAGCAGGTAGGATATTTTTCCGCGTAACGCTGTAGCCGTTTGCGCAGGGCTGTGTTGTGCGTGAAGATTTCGACAGTGGAACTACGCTCATCGAAAAAGATGCTGGTGGTTTTCTCATGCTTGTGCAATCCGGTTCTCATGTCTCGACGCTTCGCTGCCACTTCACGGCGTCCTCCATGGAGAACATTCCGTGGGTGCGTTTTACTTCTTTGACGCACTCCCCGCGCAAACGGGCGAGAGACAGATCATCAATTTCAAATTGGAACGCAAGGATATTCATCATGATCGACATTTCCACCGCCAGCTTGAACAGCAGCTTGTTCTCCCGGTGATCGCTTTCATAAACAATGGAGCGCATGTTGGACAGGAAAGCGTTTGGAAGATACGAGGCGTCATTGTCGGCGTTGATACGGCCGACATAATATTGAATCGCTTTCTCAATGAATTCTGACTGTGTGCGGCAGTCAGCTTTTTTATAAGTACTCTTTACTAACTCTAATGTACCCGGGCGAGCCCAGAGTTGAAATTTTCTTTTATCTTTCGGTGTAGGCATGGTTTATTCCCTCCCTAAATCAGCAACCATCGTCAGAAGCCCGCAATCATGGGCTTTTCAGAGTGAGCAACCGACACATTTTTTGAGCTTCGGTTTAGCAACCCACCCTGGATTCTGCATTTTGAAACGGCAGAAAGCTTTCTGCGGCGGGCGTTGCCCGACGCTGTGGTTGCGAGGGGCGGGAATCGCAACCCACCCCTCTTTGTCCTGCTTGATTTTCCATCGGCCAAATTTCGGCCTGTTTTTTGTGACCACGCATTAGGATGCGTGATCTGTGAACTGCACAGCGAGTGGAGTATCGGGATGTCTTTCATTATATTTTTCGACGCGGGCCTCAGCAGCCTGGGCCTCTGCCGCCGCAACAATTTGATCTATCTGCTTCCACTGATGATGCTGTGCCGCTTCCCGGAACGGACGAATGGTGAAGAGCTGCACACCGTTTACGTACTTCCCGTCCTTCTTCATCGACGTTGGCTCACGATAGATGAGTCCAGCCTTTTCCAACTCACTCAGGGCGTTGGCGACAGTCTTCGGAGACTTGATCCCCACGGCGGCACCGATGGTCGCGTACTTGGCCCAGCAAATATATTTCTTTCGATCCTCTATACGAAGAAGATACGCGTAGATTGCGATGGCATCCGCAGAGAGACCGAGAGAAAATATTTCGTTGGGCATGCTGAAGTAGTGCCCTTCCATGTACGCCGGTGAGGCTTTGCTCATCGACACCTCCGAGACTTTTCCTCGGCCCATCGAATGAACTGATCCTTCGGCACGACGATTCGGTTGCCGATGTTGATGGAAGGGAAGTCCTCTTCATGAATCAGCTCGTAGCAGCTGGAGATGGAGATCCCCAGTACCTTTGCCACGGTTTTCGCGTCCAGGAACAGCGGCAGCTCACAATAACTTTTGTAGTTCGACTCTTTCATTTGCAATCCTCCCTATTCATTTTTCAAGGTTCATACGATTTTTGCGATGCAAAAAAAGAAACATGTGAGGGGCATCGCAGGCGGAGGCCGGGCGTTGGACACGATTCTCACCTCCCGGAACAGATTGCAGAGTCACCTTTTCCTCTGCAACCAAATTGTAACAGATTAGATGTCCGATAAAACGGACAGTGAATCGGAAACTTTTTCCTACCTGATACGTCTCGCATGGTTAGCCACAAAAACAAACTGCCCGCCGTGATGGATATCGAGTTCACGGCGAGCGTATTTCCTTGTCTATGCAAAATGAATTTTGTGCCGGGTGCAATCCAAATCCGGACCAGGAATTGATAAACCATGTCCACCATGATATACTTTGAGAAAAGATTTTGCTTTGTGTTGACCGCGGAAAGGGAAAGCTAGCATGGACGATGATTACAATTTTTCGAAGAGGGTTCCGCTGGAGGCGGTGATCAGCGGAATCGAGATGGCATCCGATACTTTTACCTATTTCCTTGACCTGGAAACTATGGAGCAGGTATCTGTGGCGGATTATTCGATGACGGGGATCGACGATTCCGAAACGATTAAACGGATCGAAGGAAATTCGAAACGTTTTCTGCGTCTTCCCACTCAACACGAGATACATGGGTATCGCATCATGGAGAATTTCGTTCACTCGCTAGAGGATGGTGAGGAAAAGCGGGCGCTGATGAGAGCAATCGTTGGTCGCGGCGCGTTCCGCCATTTCAAGGATGCATTGCTCCGCTATGGCATCCGCCAGCGCTGGTTTGATTTTCAGGCTGCAGCATACAGAGACCTTGCGATCCGCTGGTGCAAGGATCACGATCTTCTATACATGGAGAACGGCGTTGCCCCTATTGAGATCCATGTCCTAAACGAAAGTTTTTCTGTCTGCAAGGTGGAGGACTATAGCAAGGTAGATCTGGACAGTCCGTTTTGTTTCATCGGGAAGACGGATGAAGAGAATTCACTTGTCTGCCTGACTGAGGATGTCCCGGAGAACACTTACGGGCGTGACGACGGATGGCGAGGCTTTCGCGTCGCGGGAGTTTTAGATTTTTCTTTGATCGGAATCCTGTCCAAGCTCTCAACGGCACTCGCAGAGAACAGGATCGGCATTTTTGCCGTGTCCACCTACAACACAGATTACATCTTTACGAAAGAGGAAGACTTCGGCGCGGCGCTTGCTGCGCTGTCCGAAGCCGGAATTGAGATTATTTGATGGCAGAAAATACAGGATGTATTCACCATGAACAATGCAATTCTTGACGCAATTAAATCCAGATGGAGTATCCGAAAGTTTACGGTGGAACCGCCGAAGAGGGCAGACCTTGAACAGATTGTTGAAACCGGCCTCTACGCCGCCACCGGTAAGGGCGGGCAGTCATCCATCATTGTTGGTACAGGATTCTGTGATACCTTGAAGCCGATCTCCAGCATGCGGGCGAGTCGGCAGAATTTCCGGTGCAGATAGAAGAACTGGTGGCGCAGGAAGGGCTTTTCGGTCTGTGGGTGAAGGAAGACGGTTCTGCTTTCCGGATGATCTTCTTTTTCTGCCGTCAGCAGTTCACAGGCTTCAGTGGTCAGCGGATAATCCCGGTGCTGACCATAGATGACCTTTTCGGATAAATTTACAGCGGCCCACGGCAGTGAGATCAGCTCGCTTTGCCGTAGGCCGCTTCGCAGTCCGATATAGAAGATGGGATAGACGCCGTCATCCATGGCGCAGTTGAGATAGGCTTGCAGATGCGCTTTTCGGAGTAGATCCTTATGTTTGCAGTACATGGTATCGTACCTCCTTGTCGTCAGAACGACACCATAAGGTCGTGTGGTCTCGTGCCTCGGCCACAATGACCGATGGTGTTGTTCTTCTTCCCCCAAGCGGAGTCCCTCCGGGCTTCGCTTGGGTTCTCGTAGGAGACACAACACCACAGGCATGCGAGAATAGCTACTGCAAGATTGAATGTTTTTCGGCTAATTTTCAGCGTGATAAGTAGTTTTTGCCAAACTTTTTTCGGGTTATGATCCGAAGAAAAAGGGCGATTTTTTGATGGCGGAGGTCAGTTTGATCTACGGTTCGTTTTGCCCATCTCCATTCAAAATCACGCAATACCTGCGGGCAGCTTTTCTTTGCTTAGCAAGGGATATATTGTGTTCTCCACATGTTTATGAGAGTCTTTCCCGGTTCAAAAGCCTTCTCTTTTTCCTTGGGGAAGACTTTCTCCCGGCGCTGGATGCGCTCTGCACCATCGAACATCGTCCAGTTGAATTTACTGTAATCGGCCACCTGTTGGGTTTCCCCGCAGATCATTAGCTTTGTGGGACCCACGAAGGTTTCCAGAGATTTCTGGTAGCCGCGAAGTATCTTTTTATATCCGATCATCGGGTAAGCGGCAGTGGGCGTGTTACTGGTCATAATAAGCAGCACGGGGATCTGCTTTTCGTTGCAGCTCACGCGCTCCTTCTGATAGGTCAGTTACTGAAACAGCTACCGTTCATACACGGCGCGAAAGTCCGCGCTTACATCCCCAAAGTAGTTGGGAGTGCCGAGGATCAAGCCATCGGCGTTTCGGATGGCCTCCAGCACCGGCGCCAGCCCATCCCGACAGACGCATACGCCTTCGTGTCCCGGGCGCTTACATCCAAAGCAGGAAATGCAGCCGGTGAACTTCTCCAGACGATAGAGGTCAAATTTCTCTATGATAGCCCCGTTTCCCTCCGCGCCGCGGGCCGCTTCTGTGACCAGTATATCGGTGTTCCAGCCCATGCGGGGGCTGCAGTTGATGGCGACGATTTTCTTCTGCATCATAAGCTCCTTTTGTTCCGCCGGATCGCAGCCAGCCGATCCATATCCCCAAGCTCAATGGCCTGTGTCAGCGCGGCCAGGATTTTGTCCTTGCGCGCCAGAAAGTTTGGCCCGGTCAGATTAGCGGCCACGGTGTGATGGGTGATGAAGGAGCAGTCACAAGTAGTTGGACAGGAAGATATGGACGGACGCAGGATTCTTTGCGTGCTCCCGTTTCAGAAGTTCCATGGTTTCCGTATCTAGTCTGAGCTTTTTACTGCCTATCTTTTTACCGCCTGTTGTGATATAATTATAAAAAAGCTGGCAGAGGTGTGAAATGTTTCGAGAAGAACTGTTTGACGGATATGTAATCTGCTGTGACGTGATCCGGATGGGAGAAGACTATACTCTTGCAGTCTACGGTGGAGGCAGGCCCCATGTGGGAAGCGTGGTCATGGCCATTGCCCGGCCTAGCCTGAGCGGGGAAGGGATCAGCGCCACATCTTCGGTGCTCAATGGCGTGGGCCACAAGGATGAGGCTATAGGCCGCATCTTTGCCGAGGCAGTGGCAAAGGCGAAGCGCTGCACGGCGGTTTGCTCCTGCGGTATCCATGTAGATAATATCAGCCCTGAGCAGCTTCTGAGGGTGCAGGGTTGCTGTGACCGATTACTTCAGCGAGTATTGATAGAGATTAACGAATAAGCCGCAGAATGAATAAATGTAATCTCCGCACGCATTTGCTCGTGCTTATATCGGCGTGTTTTTAATGTGGAATATGACAATCGCACCATCAAAGCACTTCCGCTTTGATGGTGCGATTTCATTTTGTCACTTGAGCGATGGCTGCGGTCCGGAAAACAATTAGGCGAATTTTTTCGCTGATGTGCATCATTTTCAATTCATTTTGAGTAAAAAGGGAAAATACAAAAAAGAGAAAACAGCAAAAGAAACAAAAATGTGTCCCTCGGTTTGACAATTTTGTAGAATTTTTTTGTATAAACGAATCGGAATTGGATTTATCGAATTAAAATCAAAAAGGAAAGGGGAATAATGCTAAAATAGAGCCAGTACAAAGGTACGTCGCGATAAACCTTTTGTCCCCGGCCGATGCGCACGGCCGCGGGATACTCCGAAAAAAATGAGAGGAGAGAATTGGTTATGGCAAACAACGGGAAAAACGATAAGCTGAAGAAAGCCGTATACCTCGTCCTGATCTTTGCTGGCTTCGCAATTTTGAGAAATTTTGTGCCCTCCGGTCTGGACCAGGCGGGATGGGACGGCTTCCTGGTGCTGTTTGTGGCGGTCCTTCTGTGGCTGACAGAGGCGGTGCCCATGGCAGTCACGGCGATTTTCGTGCTGTTCTTCGGCGCTTGGGTGGGCTTTGAAACAGAGGGCACCATCCTGGCAAACTTCGCGTCCACAGGCCCCTTCTTCCTGCTGGCCGCGATGATCATCGGACAGATCTTTTCCAAGGTCGGTCTGGGCAAGCGCATCTCCCTGTACGTTCTGCCCGCCTTTGGCAACAAGGCCAAGGCGGTGCTGCTGGCCGTCATGCTTGGCACCTGCATCGTCTCCATGTTCCTGGCGGACATCCCCACGGCACTGGTGTTCTTCGGCCTGTGCATGCCTATTCTGGAGCAGAACAACTGCAAGCCCGGCGAGTCCAAATTCGGTAAGGCCATCATGCTCGGCATTCCCGTCGGCGCCGCTATCGGCGGCATCGGCACGCCCGCCGGCAGCGGCATGAACGCGGTCACCATGTCCCTGATGAAGAACATCGTGGGCGTGGAGGTCAGCTTCGCTCAGTGGTCCCTGGTGGGCGTCCCTGTGGCGGTGGTGAGTACGGTTCTGGCCTGGCTGGTGCTCTGCTGGCTGTACAAGCCCGAGATCGACGTGGTCAAGGGGCTGGACTCCCTGAAGGAGGATCGGAAAACCATCGGCCCGCTGCGCGGCGATGAGTTGAAATTTACCATTGTTTTCGCTATCATGATCGTGATGTGGTTCATCCCCAAGAGAACCGGCATCGACATGTATATGACCGCCTGGGCCGGCATCTTCGTCATGTCCCTGCCTGGCATGAACATGGTCGATTGGAAGGACGCCAGCAGCAAGATCGACTGGTCTGCGTTCCTGATCTGCGGCGCCGCCACCGCGCTGGCGACGGTGGTCGCCAACCTGGGCACCGGCGAGTGGCTCAGCGGCATTCTGGCAAATCTCTTCCTGTCCAAGGTCGCGGGTATGGGCATCCTCGTGCTGGTTTTCGTCATCAATATCATGATGATGGTGGGCCATTACCCGATGCCGCAGGGCGTCTCCCTGGCCGGCCTTTGCCTGCCGGTGGTCGGCGGCCTGGCCGTCACGCTCGGCGTCAACCCCATTGTGATCTGCCTGCCCGTCTGCATGTCCACCAGCATGCTTCTGCTGGTGCCCATTGATCCCACCTGCTTTACCACCTATTCCGGCGGTTACTGGAAGATCAAGGACATGATGGGCTCCGGCGTGATCATCACCCTCTGCTATGTGGTGGTGGCCTCCGTTTGGACGGCGGTCGTCGCCGGGCTGGGGCTTCTGAGCTGATAAACCCGGATCGGCCGCAGCCGATCGGGAAAATGATATGGAGGGAAGCCAATGTTTCAACTTGATTCCGTAGACGAGGCCATTCTGGACATTCTTCGGGAGGATGGCCGCTGCAGCTACTCTGAAATTGCCGAACGCGTGCATCTGTCCCGCGTCGCGGTGCGGGAGCGAATCAACACCATGAAGGAAAACGGGATTATTCTCGGCTTCACCGCCATCATCGACGCCAAGGCGTTCCAAAAATACGCCGGCATATACATGGACATTGAGGTGGAGCCCAGGATGATCGACCATGTGGCCCACGAGCTGATGAAGCTTCCGGAAATCGCGATCGTTTCCCAGCACACGGGCACCACCGGCCTGCATGTCCATGCCTACATTGACAGCCTGGAAAAAGTTTCCCAATACATGGAGGACAAGGTGTACTCCATAAACGGCGTGAAAGGGGCCGAGGTGCAGCTGCTGATCCATCAATACAAGACCACGGCATATATTGCCAGATATCAGGAGTGAGACTCGGCCCGTTATTTCGAGGAGGACATGAATTATGTGGGAATTTAAATTTTATTCCCGCGGCGGACAGGGCGCTGTAACCGCCGCCAAAATATTGATCAATGCGGCAATTCTGGAGGGCAAGTTCGGCCAGGCCATTCCGTCCTACGGCCAGGAGCGCAAGGGCGCTCCCGTGTATACCTATGCCCGCATCGCGGACGGCCCCATTGAGGTGAAAAGCTATGTTTACCGCCCCAACTGCGTGATCTGCTTCGATACCAGTCTGGCGGATCTGGGCATCGACATTACCGAGGGCGTCCGCCCCGGTTCCACCCTGGTGGTCAACACTAACAAGGACTTCAGCTGCGACGCCTTTGAAACGGTCTGCGGCATCGACGCGGACACGATCACCCATGAGATGCTGGGCGAGGTGCCGCCCAATGTGGCAATGCTGGGCGCGCTCGCCAAGGCCACCGGCTGCGTCTCCATTGAGAGCCTGCTGAAGGCCATCGAAGTAAAAATCCCCGGAAAGGCTGGTGAGATGAATGCAAGAGCTTGTAAAGCAGCGTACGAAAATGCTTGAGACCCTGCCCAAAATTGTCGGGCCGGTGTCGGTTAAGGTCTCCGATGTTCACACCGGCGTCTGGCGTTACCGCCGGCCGGTCATCCGCCATGACGACTGTATTCGCTGCGGCATCTGCGCGGAGTACTGCCCCTGCGGCGTAATCGAGAAGGCCGAGGTCATGACCGTCGACTACACCTACTGCAAGGGCTGCGGCATCTGCACGGTCGAGTGTCCCAAGAAGGCCATCGACTTTGTTCTGGAATCTGAATTTGAAGGGGAGGGAGATCAGTAATGGGTGTGATTAAAGCTCTGGACGGCAACGCCGCCATCGCGCATGGCGTAATGCGTTCCAAGGTGCAGCTGGTCGCGGCGTATCCCATCACGCCGCAGACGCCGATTGTGGAGACGATCTCCTCCCTGATCGACACCAAGCAGTACGACGCCACCTACATAACCGTAGAATCGGAACACTCGGCCCTCAGCGCCGTGATCGGCGCCGCCTCCACCGGCGTGCGCACCTTCACCGCCAGCGCCTCCCACGGCCTGGCTCTGATGCATGAGGTGACCGGCACCTGCTCGGCCTCCCGCCTGCCCGCTGTCATGGCGGTCGTCAGCCGCGCCATCCCCGGCCCCATGTGCCTCTGGTGCGACCACTCCGATATCATGACGCAGCGGGATCAGGGCTGGATCCAGCTCTTCGCCAAGAGCCCGCAGGAGGCGCTGGACTTTATCATGATCGCCTATCGCACCAGTGAGGACGAGCGTGTCCTGACGCCCACGATGGTGGACATCGACGGCTTCTTCTGCTCCCATTTGACCGAGCCGGTGGACGTGCCCACCGAGGAGGAGGCGGAGCGCTTCATCACCGACTTTAACCCTGTCAACGCGGTGCTGGATCCGGAACTGCCCTATGCCATCAACAACCTGACCTCCCCCGCCATCTTCACCGAGATCAAGCGCTCCCAGGATCTGGGCATGCGCGCCGCCGCAGGCGTTTTGGACGAGCGTTTTGAGCAGTTTGGCGAGCTCTTCGGACGCCGCTACGGGCGGATCCTGTGCGAGAACGTTGAGGATGCGGACACGGTGGTGGTCTGCATGGGCTCCATGGCCGGCACGGTGCAGCATGTGGTCCGGCAGCTACGCGAGGAGGGAAAGAAGGTCGGTATCCTGCGCGTTGTCGCCTTCCGGCCCTTCCCGGCGAAGGAGGTCGCGGAGGCTTTGAAAAACGCGAAAAACGTCGCCGTGATCGACCGCGTTTCCGCCATGGGTTCCTTCGGCCCCCTGTATGAGGAGGTCCTGGCCAGCATGCGCCTCGGCAGGCTCGACGCCAACGCCTACAGCTTCGTGGCCGGCCTCGGCGGACGGGATATCTGGGAACAGACCGTGGAGGACGTGATCGCGAGGACGGAGGAGCTGGGCGCTGAGAACTCGGTCTGCGACGCCCCGATCTGGATTGACCTGAAAGAAGAGGAGGTAGTGACAAATGGCTGAACTGGATCTTCTGAGCAAAGGCATGACCACCTGCCAGGGCTGCCCGATGGAGCTGATCGGACGTTCCGCGCTTGAGGTTCTCGGCCCGAAAACGATCACCATGACGCCTCCCAGCTGCTCGGCCATCCTGACCGGCAGCGGCGACGAGACCGGCTGGGGCATCCCCTCGGTGCAGACTGTTCTGATGAGCCTGCCCGCGTTTGCCTCCGGCGTCTCTGAGGCCCTGAAAATCCGCGGCATGGACGATGTGACCGTGATGGGATTTGCCGGCGACGGCGGCACCTTTGATATCGGCCTGCAGTCCCTCTCCGGCGCCATTGAGCGCGGACACAAGGCCATCTATATCTGCTACAACAACGAGGCATATATGAACACCGGCGGCCAGCGCTCCAGCGCGACGACTCTGGGCGCCTCTACCAAGACCACGCCCACCGGCAAAAAGGAGGTCAGCAAGAATATCGACTTCATGCTGCTCCATACGCCCCTTGCCTATCAGGCGACGGCCTCTGTGGGGAATATCCGGGACTTCAAGCGGAAGCTGGCAAAAGCGGCAACCAAGGACGGCCCCTGCTTTATCCATGTGATGACTCCCTGCCCCTCGGGCTGGAAGTTCCCCGCCGACCAGACCGTCCAGATCGCGAAGCTCGCGATCAAGAGCGGCATGTGGCTCCTCTTCGAGCGGGAAGACGGGAAAATCACCATTAACCAGAAACCGACAAATTTTGAGCTGATTCCCGAATACCTGTCCCGTCAGAAGCGTTTCAACCGCATCAACGACGAGATCACTGCGCAGATCATCGAAGAGGCGAAGACGCGCTATGAGACCCTGCAGCAGCTGTCTCAGCTCGCCTGCCTGTAACACATCGGAATGCGCAGAATAGACACTATTCTGCGCATTCTTGCATCCATTCGAAACTTATGAGGACGGGGGAAAATCAATGGCAAACATCATTTCAGTGCGAGAGGCGGCGGACCTGATCCATGACGGGATGACCGTCGGCATCAGCGGCTTTGGCGCCTTTGCCTCGCCGGACAGCATTCTGGAGGCGATTGGCGACAAATTCCGCCGGGAAAACACGCCGCGGGATCTGACCATCGTTTCCGGCGTGGCGCCGGGCGACTTTGTGGAGGACGGCTGCGGCCTGTCCAAGATCCGGGATGAAGGGATCATCAAAACCCTGATCGCTTCCCATCTGCGCATGTCTCCCGCCATCGGGCGCGCCTGCAGCGAAAACAAAATCGCGGCGTTTTCCATGCCCCTTGGCGTTTACGGCCAGCTGATGGCCGCCATCGGCGGCAAGCGGCCCGGCATTCTGACTCATGTGGGCCTGCATACCTACGCCGACCCCAGACAGGACGGCTGTATCATGAACGAGGCCGCCAGAGAACAGGGGCGGGAGATCGTTCAGCTGGTGAACATAGACGGCAGGGACTATCTGTTTTACAAGGCATTCCCCATCGACGCCTGCATCCTCCACGCAAGCTACGCCGACGAGCTGGGCAACGTCTCTCTGCAGGACGAGCCGGTGCACGGCGATCTGCTGGAGCTGGCGTCGGCGGTGCACAATAACGGCGGTATCGTGATTGTGGAGGTCAAGGAGATCGTCGGCGCCAACACCCTGGATCCGCGGCACGTGCTGATTCACAAATCCATGGTGGATTACATCGTCAGAGCCGGGAAGGGGGATAACGCCGCCCTGGCCTACGAGCCCGCCATGATCGGCGATATCCGGGTTCCCACCGAGGGCTCGGTCAAGCCCCTGAAGCTCAGCTACAAGAAGGTCATCACCCGCCGGGCGGCCATGGAGCTGCGGAAGGGCGACCTTGTGAATCTGGGCATCGGCATCCCCGCGGGGGTGGCCAACGTGGCCAACGAAGAGGGCCTCAGCCAGCAGGTCACCCTCTCGCTGGAAACCGGCGTCTATGGCGGCGTTCCTCTGGACGGGCCGCTGTTCGGCGCCTCCGTCAATCCGGATTCCATCTCCCGCTCCGCGGATATGTTCACCGCCTATGACGGCGGGGCCCTGAATATGACCGTGCTGGGCGGAGCGGAAATCGACCCCAGCGGCAACGTGAACGTGTCCAAATTCTCCGGGCGCTGCGTGGGCCCCGGCGGCTTTGTGAATATTTCCCAGAACACGCCCAAGGTCTGCTTCGCCTTCTCCTTCACCTCCGGCAAATGCGATATCCGCGTAGAGGACGGAAAGCTGAATATCGTCCAGGACGGCGGCGGTGTGAAATTTATTCGGGATCTGGATCAGATCACCTTTTCCTCCACCTTCGCCCGGGAGACGGGGCAGATGGTGCTGTTCATCACCGAGCGGGCCGTGTTTGAAATCCGCGATGGCCGCCTGACCCTGACGGAGATCGCGCCGGGCGTGGATCTGCAGAAGCATATTCTGGATCGGATGGACTATGTCCCGGAAATCGCGGAGGATCTCAGGCTGATGGATGAACGTCTTTTCCGTCCGGAAAAGATGGGGCTGCGTTTTTGAGCATGAAGAAGCTCATCGTCGGTATCAGCGGCGCGGACGGCCTGCAGATGGGGATTCGTCTGCTGGAACTGCTCCGGGATCTCCCCCATGTAGAGACGCACCTGGTGACGACGCCGAACGCGGCGCGCATGCTGCCCTGCGTGTGCGGTATGGAGCTGCGGCAGGTGCGGGAGCTGGCGGATTACTGCTATGATCCCCGCAACACGGAGGCCGCCATTGCCAGCGGATCCTTCCAAACCGACGGCATGATCGTGGCGCCCTGCAGCATGAGAACCCTGGCCGCAATTGCCGCCGGGCTTTCGGACAACCTGCTGACCCGCGCGGCCGACGTGTGCATCAAGGAGCGCAGGAAGACCGTGCTCCTGACCAGGGAGACGCCTTTGAGCCTGATCCACATCCGAAACATGGAAAGCGTCACAGCGGCGGGCTGCGTGGTGCTGCCGCCGGTATTGACGTTCTATTCCGGGGCGCAAACTGCCCGGGATATGGTCGATCATATCCTGGGAAAGGCGCTGCTGCAATATGATATTACGCTTCCGGGCTTTCGGGCCTGGGAGGGAAAGTAGAGGTATCGCAATGGATTTGAAGGATTGTCTGGTAAAAATGGAACAGGCCGGCCGGCTGACGCACGTGAAAACCCAGGTGGACGCCGTTCACGAGCTGGCGGGCGTGGCCGCGGCGATGGAGGGCGGCAAAGCGCTGGTATTTGATCGTGTCAGAGGATATGATTACCCGGTTACCACGGGTATGTGGTGGAATCGGGAAAATGTGGCCGCGATTTTCGACACGCCGGCGCCGGAGCTTTCAGCCCTGTTTGCAAAGGCGATCACCGCTCTGCATCAAGCCCCGGTGGCGCCCGTGCTGGTGGAGGACGCGCCTGCCCAATACGAGTTTATGGAGCGGCCGGATCTAGGCCGGATCCCGGTCCCCACCCACGCGCTGGAGGACGGCGGCCCCTATTTCTCCAACTGCGTGATCATCGCCAGGGATCCGGATACCGGTGTGAGAAATACCTCCGTCCACCGGCTCATGGTCAGCGGCCCGGACCGCCTGGGGATCCTCATGGACGTGGGAAGACATCTGCGAGACTACTATGAGCGCTGCGAGGCGCGGGGTCTCCCGCTGGAGATTACGATCAACAATGGCGTACATCCGGCCTATTTTGTAGCTGCCACGACGCCCAGCTCCGCCGCGCCCATTGATGTGGACGAGCTTGCGGTGGCGTCCTATCTTCTGGGAGAGCCCGCCCGGCTGTGCAGGAGCAGAACAGTGGCGGTGGAGGGTATCGCCGACGCGCAGATGATTCTGGAGGCGGAAATTCTGCCCTTCGTGCGGGAGCCGGAGGGCCCGTTCGGTGAGGTCAGCGGATATTATGCCACGCGCGAAGACCGGTGGGTGGTGCGAGTAAAGGCGATCAGTCTGAATCGGGAGCCTGTGATTCATATGCTGCATCCGGGCATCGAGGTGCTCAACGGTCAGGGTTTGGGCATTGAGGCGAACCTGCTGCAATCCATCGGGAAAAAGGTGAAGGGGCTTAAAAATGTATATCTCTCTCACGGAGGTAATCATTATCACATGGTTTTACAGATGGATCCGCCCTATAACGGCATGGCGAAAAACGCAATCATGGCGGCTTTCGTGGAATTCTCTGACTTGCAGATGGTGACCGTCGTCAACTCAGATGTGGATATCTACGATCCGTCGGATGTAGAGTTTGCCATGGCGACGAGAATGGATCCGGCTCAGGATGTTGTTATTATCCCCGGCGTTTTCGCACATGAACTGAATCCCGTGGTGAAGGGAAATGTAAGCGCCAAGATCGGTTTCGATTGCACGTACCCGGTTCCCAAACCCAGCTGCTATAATCGGATTGCCTTTCAGA
Organism: uncultured Eubacteriales bacterium; assembly: GCA_900321335.1. Taxonomy (GTDB): domain Bacteria; phylum Bacillota; class Clostridia; order Oscillospirales; family Oscillospiraceae; genus RUG678. The sequence continues at coordinate 15,852 of ONVR01000198.1, forward strand.
AGATCAATATGGCCGATTACGAGCTCGGCTGATTGTAGTGACAGATGATTGTCGATTGATTCATGAGTCGCAGTTTGAAATTGCGCCTTTGTCTGGTGGAAAATTTTTCATTGCTTAGCGAGGAAAATTTTACCTATCCCGATTTTGCGGCTCCCTGTGTTATATAATGCAAGTATTGTATAAACACAGGAGGAGTGCGTAGACTCAAGCAGAATAGATAGGGGCATCGGCTTGAAAAAAGCACAGGAAAGGCTTTCTTCCTTAGTTTGCTACGTAAATTTTACATGGGGTATGTTGTGAAATACAGACTCCTGACCCAGGCACTGACCCATTCTGGCCGTGGAAGCCCTCGTTTTACAGACTGTGACGGTGCTGAATGCTCCACATTTTCCGGGTAAAAGAGGGCTAAAGAGCACCGGAAAGCGAGCAGATTTATACTCAGCCGCAGCTACGGACCAGAAGGTCAGGGGTTCGAATCCCTTATCGCGTGCCAAAATGCGGGTCACCCATTCGGGTGGCCCGCATTTTGCATA
>ONVR01000070.1 GCA_900321335.1 uncultured Eubacteriales bacterium
CACGGCCAAGTCCGATATCGACCGCATCCTTGACACCCTCGTCACCGGCTATGAGCAGCAGCTGGATCTGCTGTTCCAGTCGGACGCGCTGGACATCTCCTCGGACATCGAGGTGCTGGAGACCATGCTGCGAAACGACGGTCTGAAAAGTGACGACAGCGGCTTCGGCACTACGGTCGGCGGCGTATAACGACAAAAAGGCCCGGAAGGCGGACGTGCTTTCCGGGCTTCCTTCAGCCCCGGAAGGGGCTGTTTTTTTGTGAAAAACCTTAACAAATGTAAAAATAAGGTTTATAATGTTTGTTTGCCGGACGCAAAAGCTTTTCCCGGCGACGGAGGATATGACGCTACGATGAACAAGACCCATGAAATCAACATGCTCAGCGGCCCCATGGCCGGTAAGATCTTCAAATTTGCCCTGCCCCTGGCGGCCACCAACATTCTCCAGCAGCTGTTCAACTCCGCCGACGTGGCGGTTGTGGGGCGGTTTGCCGGCAGCGGCCCTCTGGCCGCGGTGGGGGCGACCACGGCGGTGACCAGTCTGTTCATCAACATCTTCGTCGGCCTGTCCATCGGCGCCAACGTCATCGTGTCCAAGTTTCTGGGCCAGAATGAGAGAGAAAACGTCCGCAAGGCCGTCAGCACCTCCATGATCCTGGCACTGATCAGCGGCTTTTTCCTCATTGCCGTGGGCCTTCTCCTGGCAGAGCCCCTGCTGCGGCTCATGTCCACACCGGAGGATATCATCGGCATGTCCGCGCTGTATCTGAAGATCTACTTTGCCGGTATGCCCTTTTTCATGCTCTACAATTTCGGTTCCGCGATCCTGCGCAGCATCGGCGACACCCGCCGTCCTCTGATCTGTCTGATCGCCTCCGGGATCCTGAATATCCTGCTGAACCTGTTTTTTGTCATCGTGTGCAAAATGGACGTGGCCGGGGTCGCCCTTGCCACGGTCCTGTCCAATATCCTCTGCTCCGGTCTGGTGGTCTACTTCCTGATCACGGAAAAGAGCGCCATCCGGCTGGACCTGCGGCAGATGAAGATGGACGGCGCCCTTCTCCGACGCATCATCGCCATCGGTGTCCCCGCCGGGATCCAGGGCATGGTCTTTTCCGTCTCCAACGTGGTGATTCAGTCCTTCATCAACGGCTTCGGCTCCACGGTCGTGGCCTCCACGGCGGCCGCTCTGAATTTTGAGCTGTACTCCGCTTTCATCCTCCAGGCATTCGGAAACGCAGCCACCACCTTTGTCAGTCAGAACTACGGCGCGGGGCAGTATGACAGGTGCCATCGGGCCTATCTGCTCAGCGCGGGGATCGGCGTGGCCTGCTCCATGGCCGTCTCCTGGCTGATCATTCTCTTTGCCCGGCCTCTGCTGACTCTGTTTACCTCCGACGGGGAGGTGCTGCGTCTTGGGGTCATGCGGATCCGGTACATTCTGGCGCTTCAATTCCTCAACGCCATTATGGACATCACCGCCGGCTCTCTGCGCGGTCTCGGGCACTCCGCCCTGCCCGCCGTCATCTCCATGGCCGGGGTCTGCGGCGTCCGTCTGCTCTACGTCTACACCCTGTTCCGGCGCTTTAACACCTACAGCGCCCTGCTGGTGATCTACCCCGTCAGCTGGCTGGTTACCGGCGCGATCATGATCCTCTGTTACGTGGTCGTCCGGCGGCGTCTGACGGCCCGGGCAGCCCCCACGGCACCGTAAACAGAAACCCCCATACAGCCAAAGGCTGTATGGGGGTTTTGCTATCGTGCAAGCTCCCTGCCGTTGAGCACCGCCCGGGTCAGGGTATCTCCCCGGTAACAGAGCTTCAGAGAGAAAAACGGCACCCGCTGCTCCAGCAGCTCGAGGAAAATACGGTCTCCCTGCCACAATTCCTTAGTCAGCAGCTCCCGCTTCCCGATCCAGGCCAGTTCTCCCTCGTCGCAGTCCGTCAGCGTCCCTGTGAAGCTGTCGCTCCAGAACAGATGCATCCATTCGGTGCCGAACTCCTCGGACACGAAGGTGACGATGCCCCGGTACTCCCAGTCGGTGACGGTCAGCCCCGTCTCCTCCCGGATCTCCCGCAGGGCGCAGTCCTCGGGGCTCTCGCCGGGCTCAAACTTGCCGCCGATGCCCAGCCATTTGTCCCGATTCATGTCGTTTTCCTTCTTGACCCGGTGGAGCATCAGGTACTTGCCGTCCCGCTCCAGATAGCACAGGGTCGTATTCTTCATGGACAAATCGGACATCGACCTATTCCTCTTCTGGGCTCTCCGGATACCGGTACAGCCAGTTTTCTCCCCGGTAAGAGGCGATCTCCTCCGTCAGCTTTTTCAGATAAGCAGCCGCCTGGGGCTCCCGGGCAAACCAGATGTTTTTCCGGCTCATCCCCCAGCCGTTCTGCTCCGCCTCCGGGACGGCCCACCGGAGGTAGCTCCGCTCGGTCTCCGGCAGCAACACACAGTTGGCGGCCTCGTCCATGACGTTGTAGGTCTGCACGTATCCCCCGTCAAAGGTCAGCTCTTCATAGCCCCGGTTGACCACGGCGTCGGCGTACCAGCCCACCACTGCGGTTCTGTCCTTTTCCACACCGGCGCACCAGACCACAAGCACGTGCTCGGCAAGCTCCGCCTCCAGGTCCGTATCCCCGATGTTCTCCACGGGCAGGCCCTCGTCACCGGCGTCAAACCAGCCCAGGCAGAACGCCCCGTTAGGTGCCTTCACCGGGTCAAAATTATACTTTTCGTATACCGCTTCCGGGTCCAGAGCCTCCCCGGCCGGTCCCAGGGGCATATCTTCCCGGACCGCGCCCTTGTAAAAGCGCATGGCGGGTATTTTCAAAAACAGGATCTTCATTTCCGTCCCCTCCGTAAATCGATCTGCATCAGTAATTCGTATTGGGGCTCAACGCGCAGGCGATGTTGATGGCGTGGTCGGAGCAGCGCTCCAGATCCGAGGACATATCCGTGAACACCACGCCGCCCAGCGGATCGCACTGTGCCTTCATCAGCCGCTGCACGTGGTTGTTTACGATCTCCTTCTGGAAATCGTCCACCTGCTGCTCCAGAGCCTCCGCCTGGGGGATCAGTTCGAACTTCTCCTCTTCAAAGATGGTGATGCCCAGATCCACGGAGCGCAGCACGTCGTCGGCCAGCTCCCGCAGCTCCTGCACAGCAACGGCGGAGAGCTGTGCCCGCTTGCTGTAGACCTCCTGGGCATACTCGATGATGTTCTCCGCATGGTCGCTCAGACGCTCCATATCCGCCACCACCAGGGTCATCATGGACACGGTGTTCTGATCCTTTTCGGACAGATCCAGCGTCCGCAGCTGCACCAGCTGGTTGATGATGGCGTGGTCCAGATAGTTGACCGTATCCTCTACCTGCTCCACCTCTTCAAACAGAGAGGTGTCCAGGTTGAAAAAGGCGCTGATGGACATCTGCAGATTGTTCTCCGCGATGCGGCCCATGCGGGTGATCTCTTTTCTGGCATAGCTCAACGCCAGGGCCGGCGGCATTTGGGTCACGTTGACCAGATACTGGAGCTTGCGGTCCTCGAAGCTGCGCTTCTCCTCGGGGCGGATGGGGATGACCCGCTGGGACAGAGCAACGATCTGGCCGGCAAAGGGCAGCTCGACGATAACGGCAAAGACAGCAAAGATCGTATGGGTATTTGCGATCTGGCGGCCGATATTCGAGGGTGAGAGGGACACGATTCCATCCAGGATCTGCGGGAAAACATTGATCAGCGCAACGATCAAAGCCGCACGAATAATATTGAACAGCAGATTCAGAATTGCCGTGCGCTTTCCGTTGCGGTTTGACGTCAGAGAGGCCAGAATATTGGGCGCCACGGATCCGATGGCGGCGCCGATGATCAGGTATACGGCGACCCGATAGGAGATCAGCCCCTGCACCGCGAAGGTCTGAAAGATGACCGTGGAGGAGGACGAGCTCTGCAGCAGTGCCGTGAACAGGATGCCAAATAAGATCGCCAATGCCGGATGATTCAAGCCGGAGAGAATCCTGATAAATTCCGGACTCTCAGCCAAGGGCGCGATTGCCGACTTGATAATGCTGATACCGACAAACAGCATGCCAAAGCCCATGACAATGGCGCCAACGTATTTATACGTGGATTTCTTGATAAACAGGAATACGATGGCACCGAGAAACAGGATGACCGGTGCGTACTGTCCCAGATTGAACGCTGTAATCTGAGCCGTGATGGTCGTACCGATATTGGCGCCCATGATGACGCCGATGGCCTGCCCCAGATTCATCAGGCCGGAGTTTACAAAGCTGATGACCATCATATCCGTGGCCGAAGAGCTCTGTACCAGTACCGTGACCAGTACGCCCACCAGAGCGCCGATAATCCGGTTGGATGTGGCGTGCTCCAGAATCACCCGGAGTTTGTCACCCGCCGCGTTTTTCAGCCCTGTAGACATGATGGACATGCCGTACAGGAACAGTCCGATTCCTCCCAGCAGAGAGAAAATTCCCATAAGTGTCATTCGTATTACCTTCTTTTGCGCCGTATATTCCGTCCGCAGCAAAACCGCAGACCGATTTGCCATTGGCATTGTACCAGCCAAATGTAAAATCGGTCTGCGGTTTTTGTAAAGTTTATGTAAAATTCACGGTGATCTCCGTCCCCGCATTCAGGGCGCTCTTCAGGCTGATCTTACCCCCGTGCATCTCCGCCACATGCTTGACGATGGAAAGGCCCAGGCCCGTGCCTCCCGTGGCCCGGGAGTGGCTCTTGTCCACCCGGTAAAACCGCTCGAAGATCCGTTTCTGGTGCTCCGGGGAGATGCCGATGCCCGTATCCTTCACCGTGACGGCCCGGTCTGACACCACCACGTCCACCCTGCCGTTTTCCCGGTTGTATCGGATGGCGTTTTCCATGAGATTGTAGAGCATTTCCCACAGCTTCCGCTCGTCCCCCACCACAGTCATGGCGCTGCCGGAGACGTGGATCTGGATCCCCCGCTTTTCGGCCAGGGCGGAGAGCTGATCCGCGCACTCCATGGAAAGAGCCAGCATATCCACCGGCTCGGGGTTTTCCAGGGTCTCGCCGCTGTCCAGCCGGGACAGCTCCAGAATATCGTTCACCAGCATGAGCATTCTGCTGGATTCGGCGTGGATCTTCTCGGCAAAGGGCTTGACGTCGTTGGGTCTGGCCATACCGTTGGCGATCATCTCGGCATAACCGGAGATGGTCGTCAGGGGCGTTTTCAGCTCGTGGGTCACGTTGGCTGTGAACTCCTGCCGCATATCCTGCTCGCTGCTCCGGCTGGACTGGAGCTGCCGGACCAGCGGCTCCATTTCCGGATAGGGCGCGGTGATCGCCCCATCCCTGTCCACGCTGTCCGCCAGGACCCGGATGGGCTTTACGATCGCCCGGGCCCGGAATGCGGCGGCAACGGCCGCCATTGCCGCCACCGCCAGCACGATCACGGCAATTTCCCCGTAGCTGCCGTCAAGATCCGGCGCTTCCGCGATAGCCTCCAGCGTGCCGCCGCCTGAAAGGGCCGCCTGCGCCGTGAGCACACCCCGGTCCTCCGGCAGCTCCCCCACGGTCCCGGATGTCCCGTCAGGCAGCCGGAAGGACAGATACACGCCCTCCGGCGTCAGCGTCTCCAGGCTCTCCGGTCCGTACCGGTCAAAGGCTTCTCCAAGGGCGGCAGCCTGCCGGTCCAGACGGATCCGGGCCTGCTGCCGGACGCCTCCGAGGATCACAAGGCACCCCGCCGCCAGGGCGATAATGGCCGCGGCCACAGCCGTATAAAACAGATGGAGGGTTATTTTTTCGTTCATTTGTTCTCTCCGGTGGTGAGTATATAGCCCACATTCCGCACGGTTTTGATGTAAGCGCCTCCGGCTCCCAGCTTCTTCCGCAGGGTCTTGATGTGCATATCCAGCGTCCGGGTGGAGCCCATGTAGTCGTAGCCCCACACCTTGTCCATAATGGTATCCCGGCTCATGGCCACATCGGGATTGGCCGCCAGCAGGGCCAGCAATTCAAACTCCTTGTAGGTCAGGCCGCAGGGCGCGCCGTCTACATAGACGGTGCGGCTGGAATTGTCGATGCGGATCCGTCCGATGACAGTCTCCTCCGCCCCGGCGCTCCGGCGGACCCGGGCCTTCACCCGGCTGACCAGTTCCATGATGCCGAAGGGTTTTGTGATATAGTCGTCCGCCCCCATATCCAGACCCCGTACCGTATCCATCTCCGTGGCCTTGGCTGTCACGAGGATGATTTTGATCTCCCGGGTCTTGGGATCGCTGCGCAGACGGCGCAGCACGTCCAGACCGTTTTCCCCGGGCAGCATGATATCCAGCAGGATCAGCTCCGGCATCTCCCGGTAGATGGCCTGGTACAGGCCGGCCGCGCTGGGAAACACCTCCGTTTCAAAGCCGCTGCTGTTGAGGGCATAGCTCTCCAACTCGCCGATGTCGGCGTCGTCCTCTACGATATAGATCTTCACGCGCTGTCACCTCCGTGACTGTTCTGGGGTCATTTTATCACGCTTTTCGCCCCTGTTCAAGCCCGCCGCCGGGCAGAAAAAGCGGGCGGACGCCGCCGTCCGCCCGCCGGGGATCATTTTTCCAGTACCCGCCGCAGGAACTGACCCGTATAGCTCTGCTCACACCGGGCGCAGTCCTCCGGGGACCCCGTAAAGACGATGCTGCCGCCGCCGACGCCTCCCTCGGGCCCGAGGTCGATGATATAGTCGGCGATCTTGATCACGTCCAGGTTGTGCTCGATGACCAGCACCGTATTGCCCGCGTCCACCAGCCGGTTGAGCACCTCGGTCAGCCGGTGGATATCCGCCGCGTGCAGCCCCGTGGTGGGCTCGTCGAGCACGTAGAAGGTGTCCCCCGTGCTGACCCGGCACAGCTCTGTCGCCAGCTTGACCCGCTGGGCCTCGCCGCCGGAGAGGGTGGTGGAGGACTGGCCCAGCTTCACGTAGCCCAGGCCCAC
>ONVR01000149.1 GCA_900321335.1 uncultured Eubacteriales bacterium
CCACCGTCCAGGGTCTTCATGGCGTACTGGAAGCCCTTATGAAGGGGACCGACGAGGCAATCCTTGCTCACACGCACATCCTCCAGGACAACGTCGCTGGTGGGATAGCCCATGATGCCCATCTTGTTCTCGTGCGCGCCGCAGGAAACGCCGGGGAGCTTCATGTCAACGATGAACATGGAGATGCCGCGGGAGCCCTTGGCGGTCAAATCGGTCTTGGCAAACACAACGCACCAGTCAGCCATGGGAGCACCGGAGATGAAGGTCTTACGGCCATTGAGGATAAAGTCGTCGCCGTCCTGAACAGCGGTGGTGGTGGTTCCGCCCGCGTCGGAGCCGGCGCCCGGCTCGGTCAGAGCAAATACGATGATCTTGTCGCCCTTGGCAACAGGGGGCAGGTACTTGGCCTTCTGCTCGTCGTTGCCGGCCAGCATCAGAGGACCGCCGCCCAGGGAGTTGGAGGTGTTGGCGTAAACAGACAGCACACAGTCGACCCGGGCAAACTCTTCGATCATCAGGCAGTACGTCAGATAATCGGAGCCGGAGCCGCCGTATTCCTTGGGAATACGGATACCGGTAAAGCCGTATTTCGCCATCTTCTTGAAGATCTCCCAGTCAAACTCGCCGGTCTGATCCAGTTTGTCCTGCAGTTCCTTGGTGAATTCGGTTTCTGCGAACTCACGGAACAGTTTCTGCTGCAGGGCATGCTTTGTGTCTAAAATCATAAGTGTTCCTCCTGTACGAATTTTCTTTTGCAAAGGACAAAATGCGCATACGAATCAAGCCCTTTGCAACAAAGATACAAACGCTCAAACCTATTATAAATCATATTTTGAAATAATGAATTCTTTTGTTTCATACTTTTTCTTGCAATTATTCATGTTTCGTGCTAAATTATTCGGTAGACAGTACATAAAAAACGGTATTTTTCATTTTTTTCCATTCGTCGACAGCGTTCCTGGAGCGGCGGGGGAAACGATCCATTACCGGAGAAAACACGGGGGTATTTTATGAGCAACGCACTGTTTGATTACGAATGGCAATTTCTGATCCAGCTGATCTCGCGGGTGACGTACTGTTCCAGCTATAACGAAACCTGCGAAACACTGCTGCAGCAGCTGAAAACGCTGATTCCCTTCAATACGGCGGTGGTGTTCCGCACGGGCCGGGAAAACGGCCAGGCGGTGATCGGCAATCCCATTTCCTACGACGTGGATAATAAAAGCGCCGATCACTCCCGCTTTATCAACGGAGACTATCCCCGGTGGTCGGAGTTTATCATGGCCTCCTACAGTATGGTCTTCCGGCAGAGCGATCTGATTGCCCCGGCCAAGTGGGACAGGACCCGGGTCTACCGGGATATCTGGCTGCCACAGAATATCTACTGGGGACTGTTTGCTTCCATTGTGGCAAAGGACACGCCCATGGTGATCATCGGTCTGTTCCGGGATAAGAAGGACGAGGATTTTTCGGCCCGGGACATCTACCTGCTCAATACGCTCAAGGATCCTCTCGAGCGGAAATTTTACACCATGCTGGAAGGAAAGGCCGCCGCGGGGGCGGGGGTTTCCTTCAATAAGATCGGAAAGGCGGCTGCCAAATACGGGCTTACCAAGCGGGAGACGGAGATCGTCACCCTTGTCTGCGCCAGCAAATCCGGCGAGGAGATCTGCGGCCAGCTATTCATTACCCCGGCGACCCTGAGCAAGCATCTGTCCAATATCTACGCCAAGACCAGTGTGCGCAACCGCACCCAGCTGTTTGCCCTGTTCAACGAGGGATGAACGCGATCTTCCTCCGAATCGCATTGACAGAAATCCTGCAATCAGGTACAATAGCTTCAAACGAGAAAAGGCGGTGAATCCCCTTGGAAGAAGTATTCGTAACCGGCAAGACGCTTCCGGCGGCATATCATCAGGCGCTGACCAGCCTGCAGCAGGCGCCTGTCATTCCCTGTCCCGACTGGAATACCAACCAGAAGGAGGTCACCATGACCTTCGTGGTGGAGCAGCCCCTCTGCGAGCCCATGATTTCCCGGCTCTTTTACGGGGACCCCAGAAGTCTGGAGCAGTACCGGCAGGAGATGCTCGACGGCATTATGGACTTTGAGATCGACCGGGGAAACTGGGTGTATACCTATCATTCCCGGTATGCCAACCAGTATGGGTTTATTCTCGACGAGCTCCGGCGCAATCCTTACTCCCGCCGGGCTGTTATGGATATCCGCACCCCGGATGACATGGGCAGCGACGACCCCGCCTGCTGGCAGCACGCCCAGTACTTTATCCGGGAGGGGAAGCTCCACTGCAAAATCCTCTTCCGGTCCAACGACGCCTGTAAAGCGGCGTATATGAACGCCTTTGCCCTGATCATGCTGCAAAAGCGGATCGCCGACGCCCTTGGCGTACAAATGGGGACCTACACCCACCGGGCCAACAGCTTTCACTGCTATGAGCGGGATTTTGACCTGCTCGACGGCTATATCGAGCGGATCCGGAGCGGAGAGAACCTGGTGTACGATTATACGGATGAGTGGGACGAGCTGATGGAGGCGGAACGGCCGGCCATTGCCGCCATGGTGCTGGAACAGAAGAATAAAGGATGAGAAAGGGAGCGCTTCGGCGCTCCCTTTAACACGCTGATGGATAAAACCGCATCACGCGGGAAAAATAGACAACTGCGGATAGGTGGAAAATATGAAAACAGACGGTTCAATCCGGAAAGTGGTCAAGCGGGTGTCGTTCATCGTTATCGCCGCGGCACTGATGGCCACAAATATCAATACCTTCGTCCATACGGGCGGCCTGTATCCCGGCGGCGCCACCGGCCTGACGGTTCTGATCCAGCGGGTGGGGGAGATGTACCTGCATGTAAAGCTGCCCTATACGGTGATCAATCTTGTGCTCAACGCCCTGCCGATCTACGTGGGATTTCGCTTTATCGGAAAAAAATTTACGGCGTATTCCTGTCTGATGATCCTGCTGACAAATCTGTTTACAGACATTATGCCTGGATTTACCATCACCTATGACATTTTGCTTATCAGCATTTTCGGCGGGATGATCAACGGCTTTGCCATCAGCCTGTGCCTGATGGTGGAGGCAACCTCCGGGGGAACGGATTTTATCTCCGAATACCTGTCCATGCGCCGGGGAATCGACGCCTGGAACACGTCGCTGGTCATCAACGTGTTTATTCTGGCGGCGGCCGGACTGATTTTCGGATGGGATAAGGCCCTGTACTCCATCATTTTCCAGTTTCTTTCCACCCAGGTTATTCACATTTTCTATAAAAAGTATCGGAAAGAGACGCTGCTTGTGGTGACGAACCAGGCCGAACCCGTCTGTAAGGCGATCTTCGCAATCACAAACCACGGCGCTACGGTGATCCCGGCCAGCGGCGCTTACGCCCATGCCCAGCGAGACGTTGTATACTCTGTGATCTCCAGCACGGATACGGCCAAAACGGTCAACCGGGTCCGGCAGGTGGACCCGATGGCCTTTGTCAACGTGATCAAGACGGAACAGGTTTACGGCACGTTTTATCACCGGCCAACGGAATAAAAAAGGAAGGATCCTGGACGGGAACGCTCAGGATCCTTCCTTTTTATTTCCTGCAAAAGCGATCTGCGACGGCAAGGGCGCCCCGCTGCAGATCTTCAGCGGTGTAGGGAGTATGATTCGTCAGATAGTCCAGTTCCTGGGCGGTGCAGGTATCCGGAAAAACACTGCCGGAGCCCGCGTCGCTGCCGCAGGCGACCAAACAGCCAAGGTCGTGGGCCCGATGCAGGGCGTCATAGTGTCCCCGGACGATCCGCTCTAAAATCGCGTCGGAAAAGGTGCTGTTACCCAGAAGGTTTGCAACAGGCGTGACGGTGGGGACCCATACGGCGCCTGTTTCCGCAAGAAGGCGTATACCTTCCTCGTCAATGTAGTATCCGTGCTCCAGAGAGTCGCACCCCGAGGCAAGGGCGTTTTTTATATGCTCTGCGCCGTTGCAGTGGGCCATGACCCGCAGCCCCAGGCCGTGGCAGTAGTCCACACAGAAAACCAGCTCTTCCATGGTCAGCGCACCCGGTGTCAGGACGCCGTAGGTGTGAAAGTCCATGATCCCGGTGACCATGAGCTTGATAAAATCCGCACCGGCATCTGCCGCCTCGTCAACCAATGCGCGAAATTCACCTGGATCGGAAAAAGCCCGTCCCAGAGCCTTTCCGTAGCATCCGGCTTTATGGATGGCAAAGCAGGGAGTTCTGTAGTCAATACCGTAAGCAGGGGCGGCCCGCTTGGCGTAAACGCAGGCGCCCATATTGTCTCCGCCGTCCCGGAAAAAAGTTACCCCCGCCCGGGCGTATTGGGCCAGGCGGCTGTCGATGACAGCGGTGAGGACGCCGCTCTGATGCTGCCGGATGGCGTTTGTGAAATCTCGTCCGGAGAGAATGATGTGTCCGTGGCACTCGTAGGACATGGACTGACCGCCTTTCTGTGATTCATAGCATCAATATAGCCGTACCGTACCGGACTTGTCAAGAAGGATCCGGAATGTCCGGCGGCTGGATGGGTTTTTGAATATCCCCATGACGTATTGAAAAATAGATCGAATTCCTGTAAAATAGCCTGTGGAATAATTTGCGGAAAGGCGGCGCAGATATGGACAAAAAAGAGACGCGCAGAATGATCAAAGAAAAAAAGGCCGCGCTTACGCCGGAGCAGATCCGGAGCTACAGCGAGAAGGTGTGCCGGATCCTGATCGAGCAGGATTTTTATAAACAGGCAAAGGTGATTTTCCCCTATGTGGCTTATAACCAGGAGATCCGCACGGAAACGCTCATTGAGGACGCCTGGCGGCAGGGGAAAATCGTGGCGGTACCCAAGGTCGTGGGGGAGAACATGGTTTTCCTGCGCCTGGACAGCTTTGACCAGCTGGAGATCGGTTACTGCAATATCCCGGAGCCAGTGTCCGGGGAGCCCGTACAAGCAAAGCAGATCCTGATGCTCATGCCGGGACTGGCCTTTGACAGAGACTTCAACCGAATCGGCTACGGCGGGGGATTCTATGACCGCTATCTGGATCAGATGCAGGACTGTGAGATCTTCAAGGTATCCTTTGCCTACGATTTTCAACTTGTGGACAGCCTGCCGGTAGAGGAGCACGATTATAAAATCGACGCACTGGTAACGGCGGAAGGCTGCCGGATGGCCACGGACCATGCATAACGGAAACCGGGAGGATACCCTCCGCTACCGGGACCTGTCAGACGGGTTGAAGGAACGGATCGCGCGGGACAGAGAAAACGGATGGGTCAATCCCTTCCGCTTTGATGACGACGCGGCGGTGCGCCGATCGGATATGCCCAAAGACCGGGCAAACCTCTGGCGGCCCGTTTTTGTGCGGGATACGGAAAAGATCCTGCATCTGCCCGTATATAACCGCTATGCGGACAAGACCCAGGTGTTCTCTTTTTATCACAACGACGACATCACCCGCCGGGCGCTGCACGTACAGCTGGTCTCCCGGATCTCCCGGAATATCGGCGCCGTCCTGGGGCTGAATCTGGAGCTGATCGAGGCCATCTCCCTGGGGCACGACCTGGGGCATACGCCCTTCGGCCACGCGGGAGAGCGGTATCTCAGCCAGTTGTATCAGGACAGCTGCGGACGCTATTTTAACCACAATGTCCACAGCGTCCGGGTCCTTGACAAGCTGTTCTGCCGGAACATGACCCTGCAGACGCTGGACGGCATCCTGTGCCACAACGG
>ONVR01000075.1 GCA_900321335.1 uncultured Eubacteriales bacterium
CCGGTGGCGATAAACAAGAGCAGGCGTAGAGATAATTGTAATACGGTCATATGGTTTGATTCCTTTGCTGCGTTATTCGGTGAGCATGGCTTGTATCTGTTCCCGGGCCGGCATGCTTCTCATGCCGCCGGGGTTTTGAGTGGAAAGACTGGCGGCGGTGACGGCGAACCGCCCCACCCGCAGCAGCTCCTTCCTGGTGAGCTCCTCTGGGCTTCTGTCCAGTTCCAGAAGGGCGGCAAGGGCACTGCCAGTAAAAATATCCCCAGCGCCGGTGGTATCCACAGACTCGACGGTGGGGGCGGCAACGGTCACGCGGCCGTTGGGGTTCTGGAGGATCGCACCCCGGCTCCCCAGCGTCACCATGGCAAGGCCCACCCCGTAGTCCCGAAGCAGGCGCTCTGTTCCCTCCTCCGGCGGGCAGGCAAGCAGCAGTTCCGCCTCCTCCCCGGACAGCTTGACGATCCGGGCCCGGGACAGGCCCCATTGCATCTGGGCGATCGCCTCCTGGCGATCCCGCCACAGAGGCGCCCGGAAATTGGGGTCGAAGCTGATCAGCTTATTCCGGGACAGGGCGTATTCCACCGTCTTTTTTGTCGCGGTGCGGGCAGGCTCGTCCGTCAGGCTAAGAGCGCCGAAATGCAGGATCTTTGCCTTGTCGACCATATCCAGGTCGATTTCCTCAAAGCGCAGTCTGGTGTCCGCTCCCGGCTTTCTGGCGAAGCTGAAGGATCGCTCCCCATGATCGTCCAGTGTAACGAAAGCCATGGTCGTAAAGGCTGTCGGGTCCCGTCTTACGCCGCGGGTATCTATGCCAAGCCCCGCCAGCGTCTGGAGGAGCAAACTGCCAAAGGCGTCGTCTCCCACCCTGCCGAGAAAAGCCGTCGTTTTATCCAGACCGGCAAGGGCTGCCAGCACGTTTCCGGGAGCGCCGCCGGGCTGGGCGGCCAGGGTCGGGTAACCGGATTTGTCAACGCCCCGCTGGGCAAAATCGATCAACAGCTCGCCGATGGCGACAACGTCATAAGTTTGCAAAGTGTCACCCCTTTACAGATCCAGCGCCGCGTGATAGCCCCGAAAGACTGCGTCCCGGATCAGCCCCGGTCTGACACAGTCCCCGATTAGCTCCACGATGGGCGCCGTACCCCGAAGGGCGTTTGCCGCATGGTCCAGAGGCCGGATCCCGGCGGCTACGATCACCGTATCGGCCGGGATCAGGATCTCCTCCCCCGCTGTATTCACACAGAGGATTCCCTCATCTGTGATCTGTTTTGCCCGCATGCCTGTACAGATCGTCACCGACTCCCGGAGACGGCGCATAAGCTCCGGTCTGTGACGGGGATTGGCCTGTGCGGCGACCTCGCCGCTCATCTCCACCACCGTCACGTCTTTGCCGTGCCCGGCAAGATCCAGCCCCGTCTCGCAGCCCGCCAGACCACCGCCCAGAACGGCGACACGCCCGCCGATCCGATTTCTTTGCCGGGGGATCTCCGTAACAGGGATCACGTGATCCCCGTCAATTCCGGGTATGGGCGGAAGCAGGGCCTCCCCGCCCAAAGCCACCAGCAGCGCATCCGGCGCAAATTCCCGGACATATGCCGCCGTGACCTCGGTGTCCAGGCACACCTCCACCCCGGCCAGGGCAAGTCTGCGCTTCATGGTTTCCACGTACTTGGGAAAAGCCTCTTTGAAGGAAACGTCCTGCTCACACAGGAGCTTGCCGCCCAGCTCTCCCGTTTTCTCGCACAGGACCACCTGATGCCCCCGCTGAGCAGCCGTCAGCGCCGCCTGCATACCGCCGGGACCGCCGCCGGCCACCAGCACCCGACGCCTCACCGCGGCGGGGGGCGTAAATTTTGCCTCCACCTCTCTGCCGATTTGGGGATTGATGGCGCAGATCCTGGTCTGGGTGAGCATACGCTCGGCATGGCACATAAAGCAGCGCATACAGCGCAGAATCTCGTCCGTCCTGTTCTGCTCCACTTTTTTCGGCAGCTCCGGGTCCGCCAGCAGGGCGCGGGCCATGCAGACCACGTCGGCCTGTCCGGCGGAAAGGATCTGCTCCATCTGGTCCGGCTCGTTGAGAGCGCCAACCGTCGCCACGGGAACAGACACGTGGCGTCTGATCTCGGCGGCGTACTTCACGTTACAGCCGGGCTCGGCAAACATAGGCGGATGGGTGATGCCGAAATCCGGCTCTCCTCCGGCGGAGACGTGGAGAAGCTGTACCTTGTTCTCTATAAGTCTGGCAAAAGCAACCGCGCTCTCCAGCGTCACGCCGCCCGGGGCCGTCTCCATGGCGGAAAAACGAACCTCAATGGGAAAGCCGGGCCCAACAGCGTCCCGGATGGCGTCCAGAATTTCCAGGGCAAGGCGCGCTCTGTTCTCCAACGGGCCGCCATATGCGTCCGTTCTGGTGTTGGTCAGAGGCGATAAAAACTGGTGGATCAGCCAGCCGTGGCCGGCATGGAGCATGATCATGTCAAATCCTGCCCGCTTGATCAGAGCGGCGCCGTCGTGAAACAGCTTTACCGTCTCACGGATCATCTGTTCCGTCATGCCCTTGACAACGGTACCGTTGGGCATAACGGCGTCAACCGGGCCATAGTGGACGGCGCTGTCCGCTTTTTGCTCTGATTGGGCAACGTCAAAGGCTGAGAGCATCCCCGCGTGATTGATTTCAATGGAGGCCACGGCACCGTGACGCTTAATGGCTCTGGCGGCGTTGGTCAGGCCGGCCAGCACACCGGGATTCTGGAGGTTTATCAGCCTGCCGTGGCCCTTGCCGTGTACGTAGTCCACACAGGCCTCGCTTACGGTGACAATGGCCGCGCCGCCCTTTGCCCGGTTTTCGTAAAAAGCAATGGCGCCGTCCGTGAGACATCCGTCCTCTGTTAGGTCGGGAAAACCCATGGGCGCTGAGCACATCCGGCTGCGCAGGGTCACGTTCCCCAGGCTCAGCGGGGCGCAAAGATGGGGATATTGCTGGGTAAAAACAGACATGATCTTCTCCTTTTCAGGTTTCTGTTATGGGTTTTCTCCGGCGCCATCTGCC
>ONVR01000390.1 GCA_900321335.1 uncultured Eubacteriales bacterium
AGACCCGTTACCGGAAGAATGCAGGCCATGCACGAGGCCGTCCGCAGCCGGGTGTTCCGGTACGACGCGGAGCGGGCCCTGATCGCCACGGCGTTTTACAAAGAGCACGAGCACATGGTCCCCGCCATCCGGCGGCCCCTGCTGCTCAAGACCATCTGCGAGCAGATGACCGTCCGGGTGGAGGACTACGAGATGATCGTGGGCAACAACTCCCGGTACTACGGGGGCTGCGGCAGCGAGCCGGACTGGCACGGGGCCGGCTGGATCCCCGCCGATATCGACGGGGGCGAGTGGACCCTGGAGGCCGACGGCCTGTACCACAACCCGCCCACGGACGAGCTGCGGCTGACGGTCTCCCCGGAGGACGTGGAGGCCTTCCGCTCCATCGCGGCGTTCTGGAAGGGCCGGACCTACAACGACATCGCCATGCAGTGGCAGCCGGAGATCTATCAGGAGCTGTGCCGGGTGGGTGTGTGCACCATGACCCCGGGCTATCCCCTGATGATGATGCCCGGGGGCCACGTGACGGCGGGCTTCAAAAAGATCATCGACGTGGGCTACGGCGCCATCCGGAAACAGGCCCGGGACTGGCTGGATGCCCATGAAAACGACCTCATGGGGGAAAACGCGGAGAAGGTCATGTTTTACACGGCGGTGACCATCGCCTGCGACGCGGCCATCATCCTGGCCCGGCGCTACGGGGAGGCGTGCCGGGAAAAGGCCGGAACGGAAGCGGATCCCGACCGGAAGGCGGAGCTGCTGTCCATGGGGGACTCTCTGGACTGGATCGCGGAAAATCCCTGCCGCACCTTCCGGGAGGCCCTGCAGCAGGCCCTGCTGTACCAGTATCTGCTGCGGTTTTCCGGCATCGGCGACTCCGGCTCCTTCGGCCGGGTGGACCAGTACACCTGGCCCTATCTGAAAAAAGAGCTGGAGGCCGGGACCATCACCATGGATCAGGCCCAGGAGATCCTGGACTGCTTCTACATGAAGATCAACGGCATGTACGGCGGCGGCCGGGGCCCCATCATCAAGATCACGGGCATCGGCAACACCTACCTGCACAACACCATCGGCGGCGTGGACAAGGACGGCAACGACGCCACCAACCCGGTGACCTATATGGTCCTGGAGAGCGTATGCCGGCTCTATCTCCACGACCCCACCATCTCCCTGCGGGTCCACAAAAACACCCCGGACAGCCTGTGGGAGCTGGCCATCGAGACCTCGCGCCGGGTGGGGGGCCTGCCCCTGTTCCAGAACGACGAGGTGATCATCCCCGGAGCGGTCCGGGAGCTGGGATTCTCTCTGGAGGATGCCCGGGACTACGCCATCGTGGGCTGTCAGGAGATCACAGGCTCCGGCAACGACTACCCGCCCTGCAACGGCACCTGCCCGCCCCACGGAGCCCTGCACTACAGCGTGCTGCTGGACATGGCCATCAACGGGGGCGTCAACCCCCTCAACGGCCAGGCGAGCAGCCTGGGGGGAAAAAAGCTCTATGAGATGACCTCCATCGAGGAGGTCAAGGAGGCCTGGAAGCGCCTTGCCGCCTACTACATCAAGGCGGAAGTGTCCGTGAACAACTATCTGGAATATCTGATCCAGTACAACACCCCTCACGCCATCTTGTCCCTGTCTCTGGACGGGTGCATGGAGTCCGGGCGGGACTGCACCGCCGGGGGCGCCAAGTACAACTCCTTCGGAGGCACCGCCACGGGCCTTGCCACGGTGGCGGACTCTCTGAGCGCCATCGCCTATATGTGCTTCGACGCCAGGCGCTGCACCACCCGGGAGCTGTACGACGCGGTCATGGCCAACTGGGAGGGTTACGAGAGCCTCCGCCAGCAGATCATCAACGAGGCACCCCACTTCGGCAACGCCGATCCCCGGGCAGACGAGATGATGCGCTGGGTGGTGGATACCTATTACGAGACGACGCGCCAGTGCTGGTCCAAGCGGGCAAAGCACTTCAAGGCGGGGCTCTACGGCGCCGCGGACCACGTGGGCCAGGGTTACACCACCTGGGCCACCCCGGACGGCAGATTCGCGGGCACCCCCATCGCCGACGCCGCCTCTCCCGTACAGGGCCGGGACACCAACGGCCCCACGGCGGTGCTCCAGTCCTCCCTGTGCTACGACCACAGCAAGTACATGGACGGGGTGTGCCTGAACATCCGGATCCACCCCACGGCCCTGAGCCGCCAGGACGGCATCGAAAAGCTCCGGGACATGGTCAAGGCTTATATGGAAAACGGCGGCGCGGAGATCCAGTTCAACGTGGTGTCCACCCAGACCATGCACGAGGCCCAGGCCGAGCCGGAGAAGTACCGGGATCTGGTGGTGCGCATCGCGGGCTATTCCGCCTATTTCGTGGAGCTGAGTCTGGACTGTCAGAACGATCTGATCGCCAGAAATGAAAATATGATCTGACCTGCAGGAGGGCCCGGCGCGATCCGCCGGGCCCTCTTCGGCGCGCCGCGCCAACCGGAGGGAACGGGGCGTTTGTCGTGCAGGCACAAAAAGAAAAAACGTTTGCACAACGGTTTTGTGCATTTGAGACGATGAACTTTCCCGGCGCGAAAGGTATGCTGTATACAATCCCAAAAAAGGAATCCAAAACGGAAAGAGGGAAGCGAATGTTACGGTATATTGGAAAGCGTCTGCTGATGCTCATCCCGGTGCTGCTGGCCATCTCCCTGCTGGTGCTGGTGATCATCGACCTGACGCCCGGCGACCCGGCGAGAATCCTGCTGGGGACCCAGGCCACGGAGGAGCAGGTGCAGGAGCTCAGAGATGAGATGGGGCTCAACGACCCCTTCTTCGTCCGGTGGTGGAATTACATTACCGGCATCATCACGCGGGGGGACTTCGGGACCTCCATGATGACAAA
>ONVR01000325.1 GCA_900321335.1 uncultured Eubacteriales bacterium
AAAGGAATGGAAAAGGACGAGCGCAACGGCATCTCCCCCGCTTTTGCCGGAGCCTTCATAGCGAGAATCGCCCTGAAAAAGCGGAGCAAGCCCCGCTACGTCATCGGCAACAAATACCGGCTGTTTCTGGCGCTGGCTGATCTTCTGCCCAACCGCACCGTCAGCTGGATCGTCGGACTTTTATACGGATAAACACAAGGGGAGCGCATCGGGCGCTCCCCTGCTTGATAAGGAGGTTTTATGATCAAGCCAAAGCGCCTGCAAACGGGCGACACAGTCGCTGTGGTATCCCTCTCCAGCGGCATTCTGGGCGAGCCCCAGTTTATTCACAAATTCGAATTGGCAAAAGAGCGCCTGGCAGCGTATGGTCTTACCCTTACCGCCATGCCCAACGCTCTCAAGGGCGCCGACTTTATTTATCGTCACCCGGAGGCCAGGGCCCAGGATCTTATGGACGCCTTTGCCGACCCGGAAATCAAGGCGGTTTTCTGCGCCATCGGCGGCGACGACACCATTCGCCTGCTGCCCTATATCGATTTTGACGTGCTGAAAAACAATCCCAAAATTTTCACGGGCTTTTCCGATACCACCACGAACCACTTTATGATGTTCAAGGCCGGACTCGTCTCCTATTACGGACTGTCCGTTATGTGCGATATCGCCGAGTACGTATCCATCAACGAATATACAAAGCCGTTCATCGATAATATGCTGTTTCACCCGACAGAACGTCTGACGATCCCCTGCAGCGATTTCTGCGGCTATGAAAATGCCAAGGTGCGCTGGAGCGAGGAGAACATGCATACGCCCCGGCCCCGGTTTGCCAACACGGGCTATGAGATCCTCCAGGGTACCGGCAAGGTGACGGGGCAGCTTCTTGGCGGATGCCTGGACGTGTTTCCGGAGATCGTCGGCACCTCCCTCTGGCCCACCCTGGACCAGTGGCGGGGAAAGCTCCTGCTGCTGGAGACCAGCGAGGAGGACATGCCCCCCGACGTCCTCTGCTGGCTGCTGCGGAACCTGCAGGCCCAGGGGATCCTGCAGGTGATCCGGGGCATCGTAGCGGGAAAACCCGCCTACCCGGACAAATATGAGCCCTATAAAGAGGTATACAAAAAAGTGGTCGGCTTTGAGGCCGGGCTGCCGGAGCTCCCGATCCTGTACAACGTCAACGTGGGGCACGCTTACCCCATTGGCCTGTTTCCTCTCGGACTGACCTATGAAATCGACTGCGACACCCCAGGTCTGACGCTGCTGGAACCGGCGACAGACTGAGGCGGACCCCAAATTGTGAAGAAATTATAAATAATGAAAGAGCCGTCATCCGGACGGCTCTTTTTGTGTTAGAATAAACGGTAGTTTTTGCATTCACAGGTGACAGCTTATGCTTCAAATACAAGGGATCAGCAAAGTATATAAAACGGGCGGTCTTGTCCAGCAGGCGCTGGACGGCGTTTCCCTCAATCTCCGGGACAGCGAGTTTGTGGCCATTCTGGGGCAAAGCGGCTCCGGCAAAACCACACTGCTGAACATTATCGGCGGCCTCGACCGGTACGACGAAGGCGACCTGATTATCAACGGGATCTCCACCAAGCAGTATTCTGACCGGGATTGGGACTCCTATCGCAACCACACGGTAGGTTTTGTGTTCCAAAGTTATAACCTGATCCCCCACCAGACGATTTTGGCAAACGTGGAGCTTGCCCTTACCATCGGCGGCATCTCCCGTCGGGAGCGCACCCGGCGTGCCAGGGAGGCGCTGGAAAAGGTCGGCTTGGCGGAGCACGTGCACAAACGGCCCTCACAGCTCTCCGGCGGCCAGATGCAGCGCGTGGCCATTGCCCGGGCCCTGGTTAATGATCCGGATATCCTGCTGGCAGACGAGCCCACAGGCGCTTTGGACAGCGACACCAGCATTCAGGTCATGGATCTGCTCAAGGAGGTGGCCAGTGACCGCCTTGTAGTCATGGTCACCCATAACCCGGAGCTGGCGGAACAGTACGCCACCCGTGTTGTCAATCTCCGGGACGGACACATCCTTTCGGACAGCGACCCCTTTATGCCTGACACTTCCCTGGCAGCGCCCGCGGTACACAAAAACATGGGCAAAGCCTCCATGTCGCTTCTGACGGGGCTGCTACTCAGCTTCAACAACCTGCGCACGAAAAAAGCCAGGACCATCCTCGTGTCGGTGGCCGGGTCCATCGGCATCATCGGCATCGCCATGATCCTGTCCATGTCCAACGGCGTTGACCGCTATATTCAAAGCGTGGAGGAGGACACCCTCCAGGGCTATCCCCTGCAGATCACCGACACGAGCTTTGATTTTACCTCTTTTTACGCCCAGGCGGGTCTGACAGCAGACAACGCCGATGGGGATGCGGACGATGAGCCTGAGCAGGCGGAAAAGGACGTCAAGGAGCTGCGCACGGTGACCAATATGCTCTCCCGGGTCAACACCAACGATCTGAAATCTCTGAAGGCGTATCTCGACAGCGATCAAAGCGACATCGCCCGCTATACGCGCTCCATCGCCTATACGTATAATATCTCGCCCCAGATCTATGCCATCCGGGGTGACACGGTGCGCCAGGTCAATCCGGACAAGAGCTTTGCCGCCCTTGGTTTTTCCGCAACGGACAACATGGGCGGCATGCTCTCCTCTTTCAGCAGCACGGATACCTTCCACGCCATGCCTGCCGATGAGAGTCTGTACAAAACCCAGTACGACGCCAAGGCGGGGCATTGGCCCGAGGCATACAACGAATGCGTACTGGTCCTCACCTCCGGCGGCCTGGTCACGGATCTGACGCTGTATACCCTGGGTCTGAAAGACCCCGTGAAGCTCGACGAGATGGTCCGGGCCTTTGCCGAGGGCGGATCCCCGCAGGCGGACGAGGACAACGGCGACCACAACTACGAGGATTTTCTCGGCATCCAGTTCCGCCTGGTGCCTGCAGTCGACTACTATGTTTACGACGCCCAGTACAAGATCTGGACGGACAAGACCGATGACCCGGCGTACATGCGCACCCTTGTGGATAACGCGGAGCCCCTGACCATCGTGGGCGTCGTACAGCCCAAGGAAGACGCCTCCGCAACGGTGCTTTCCATGGGGATCGGGTATCCAGACGCACTGATCGGCCATCTGATGGACCTTGCCGCCGACAGCCGGATCGTACAGTCCCAGCTGGCAGATCCGCAGACGGACGTGTTCACAGCCCGGAGCTTCGGCGATGACGCGGACGGGGATCAGATCGACATGAACGCCCTGTTCTCCGTGGACGAAGAGGCCATTGAAAACGCCTTTACCATGGACGAGGATGCGCTGGATTTCTCGGGCATGGATTTTTCCGGTATGGACCTGTCCAGCCTGGATCTGACCGATCTTGCTGACCCCGGCTCTCTGGCCGGCGCCATGCCTACCCTGAGCCAGCAGGACGTTGCGGACCTGCTGGGCAGCCTGAAAATACAAGTTTCGTCAGAAAGCATGCAAGCCCTGTTTACGGATCTGCTGCAGAGCTATCTGGCCTATGCCCAGACCGACCCCGCCACGGATTACGCCAAACTGGGCCAGTCCGTTGGCAACTATCTGAATTCAGACAGCGCCCGACAAATCATCCTGGATGATTTACAGGCTATCCTGACTGAGAACAGCGCCGATCTGGTCTCCACGGAGGATCTCATGTCCATGGTGCAGGATATCCTCGCCGGTTATCCCGCCTATCTGGACGCAAACGGCATTACAGAGGAGACCGTCCCCTATGAACATGCCGAGGCATATCTTCAGTCGCCGGAGGTTCAGGCAAAAATCGGCGCCTACACCGCCGCGATCGGCGAGCAG